>NZ_BAABRU010000020.1 GCF_039545135.1 Herpetosiphon gulosus
TCGCGATATCACTGCAAAATGGGTCACGCTGCCAAACTGGGCACGGATTCGCAACCAATTGGCCATTCGCTTTGACGGACGCTTTCCGGGGTAATGGGGCGAAATACACAATCTACTTGACAGTCCCCTTGGGCAAGGCCAAACAAGTCCATCCATTGTTGTGGTTCGTCGCCGTAGCCTTCTTGGTTTACTTCCTATTGCCGTTGATCGAGGCGAAGATTTAGGTTCCCCTCACCCCCTAGCCCCCTCATCCCGCACGCGGGAGAGGGGGAAAATCACCTGTTGTTTGCAACTAACCTGCTACATTCTTGCTGCATTTCTGCTCTATACTGCTCTAGCTCCTTGCTATACTCGATATATCTCGTTCTCGTCAACGAGTCACTAGGCAAGGAGTCGCGCTCGAAGCGCTCTGCTAGAGGAGTCACATTGTGGAACGTCGTTTTCGACCAAAACTACTATTCGTATCTTTATTGGGATTAGGCTTGTTTGGCTTGTTGCCCCAACAACCAAGTCGGGCATCCAGTCCAGTCCAGTCCAGTCCAGTCCAGTCCAGTCCAGTCCAGTCCAGTCCAGTCCAGTCCAGTCCAGTCCAGTCCAGTCCAGTCCAATTCAACCCCTATCCAACCCCAATGGCTGAACCAATTCTTGAGCCAGTTCAGGGGATGACGGCTATTCCGGTCAGTACCGATGCGATCCTGCCAGAAGATCTGGATCAACCCTACAGCATTGTTGGCGAATATAGTGGGCAAACCTATATCTTTCTCCACACGCTGGATGCCCAATTGAATGTAGGCACTGATTGGTTTGATAGCAATCAGCAGCCCATTTCCTATACAACCTTCTTAGAACAAGAACGCGCTGCCTATTGGGCCAGTTATGGTAATTTTGATGAAACCTTGGTCACTGAACTCGCCTTGAAGCAAGCCAACGATTATGTACCTGTTATGCTCTGGCTCAGTGATGAAACCGCCAATAAACAATCGGTCATCACCACCCTCAATAGCCTGACGAGTCAACCCTATCAATTTACCCAAGGGCAGGTTGCACCAACCTTGTATTCCGCGCTGCGCAAAGCCGATCTCCAAGCCTTGCAATGGCAACCAAGTATTGATCGCATCTATCCCTCGCGCTCATTTGACCCACAGCCCGAGCCGTTAGACATTAATGCGATCCAGTCACCATTGATTCATAGCGCTCTGCAAACTGAATACATTCCAGCATTCTGGCAAGATGAGAACTATGGAGGAGGCCAGAAATTAGCACTAATTGAACCAGGCAAAGTCCGCCCCTTATATGTTGATGTTGTTGCCAGCCAAGCCTCATGTACGAATTATCCTTTTGACCCGCATGCGACAGCCGTTGCCAATGTGATGGCCAGCAGTGGTGCGCTCCTTGGAGTTGCTTCATCTGCCAAGATTATCTCTAGTTGTATTAGTGGTGATGGGCAATTAGAGGAGGCCTTGCATTGGGCCGATACACAAGGTGCAGATGTTACCAATATCAGCCTTGCCCTAGAAGGTTCTTCCCAATTAGGCGGGCCAGATCGGGTTGTTGATTACTTTACCCGCAGTCGTCATCGACTAGCCGTGGTTGCATCAGGAAATGAAGGCGGGTTTGTTGCCACACCCGCTAAAGCATGGAATGCCTTATCGGTTGGTGGCTTTGAGGATATGAACACCATCAAATGGTCGGGCGATGAAATGCTCGATGTTTTTTCATCAGATAGGAGCCACCATGTTGTTTCCGCATGGCAGAATCCATCGAATCAAGCAGGAGCGTGGGAAAAACCTGAGGTAATAGCAGTAGGCCTCTTAGAAATGTACGGGGATGGGGCAAATAATACTGAAATCGCATCGTGGGCAGGCACAAGTGTCGCTACTCCGCAAGTAGTTGGATTAGTTGGGTTACTTTTGAATGTTGCGCCCGACTTAGTAAGCTGGCCCGAGGCCATGAAGGCGATCGTTATGGCTTCATCGGTTCATAATCTTGTTGGACCTCTCTCAATTACGCCCAATGCAGGCGACTTGCGCGATGGAGCAGGGGCAATTGTGGGATCTTTAGCCCGCGATATTGCCAGCAGTCGTAGTTTGAGCAATTGGACGAGTTGTAACTTTTCATGTTGGGGGGCGATCGAACTAACTGACGAACAATTTCCAGTAGGCACAACCACTGGGGGTAAAATCTGGGCCGCCGCAGGCGAACGGGTGCGGGTGGTAGTCGCTTGGCCTGCCCGCGCAACGGCATATTATCATTTTGGAATGGAAACAAATTTAAATTTATCGATCCTAAGTCCAAGTAACCAGCTGGTGACAAGTTCAAATCGCGTTAATAGTAGCTTTGAGATGGTTGATTTCATCGCACCTGTCAGCGGCAGTTATTCGATTAATGTAGTCAACGTGGCCAGCCCAGAAACCGAGCATCGGATCGGGATCGCGGCGCTTGTTTATAATCAAAGCTTGTTACTCGAAATTGACAACAACCTTTTTATCCCCATCGCCCAAGCTAATTAACAATGGAGCAATCGATCATGCGAACGATTTTCACGCTACTACTACTCATATTGCTAGCTGGATGTAGCAGCCAACAGTCAGTTCAAGTCTTACCATTTACAAGGCTTGCTGACCTTGATGATAGGCATCCAGCCTTGGATGATTATCCCCCCGCAGGGGCAGTCTTAAATCTCCGTTTCACCCAAACGACTGGCCAGCAAACCCGCTTGCTTGAAGAACTCCCGAAATATAAAGAGCCTTTCGTCAATCGTGAAGCAATTCAAGCTGTGGATATGCAGACCACCATTATTTTGAGCGTCTTTACTTCAGCGTATGGCCATAGCGGGTATTGGGTCAAAATTAACGAAGTTCAACGCGATCAACAAACCCTAACCGTCGTCGTGGAGTATCATCCACCAAGCCAAGGCCAATTCTTAACTCAAGCAGGTCCAGTGATGTCGATCAGCAGCATTGCAATTGATCGGGCATTGCTGCCGCCAACCGATAGCCTAGTGACGATTCGGGTTGTCGATCAACACCAAACCGAGTGGATTCAGCAGGTCTATGAGTTAAAGCCATATATCGAATAAACATAAAAAAGCCCCTCTCCCGCCGCAGTGGGAGAGGGGTTGGGGTAAGGGAACTTAGCCTGCGGCGTTGACCGTGGCCTTGTCGCCAGTTTCAATCAGATAGACGCTGCCTTTGTGGGCTTTGGCGCGTTTCTTGACATCGGCGGCCAAATCGCCAAACTCGGCAAAGTGGGTAATCTGGTGGTTGAGGCTCGAAACTACCCCGATCGAAATGCTCACAAACGGAAATTGCTTGGGATTGCCCTCGCGGTCGTTTTGGCGAATAAAGCCGCGTTGGCGCGATTCAATGTCGTAATACAATGGTGCAAGCTGATCAAACTCGCGAATAATCGATTCGCAAATCGCCACAACATTATCGGGATGGGCTAGAAATACAAAATCATCGCCGCCAATGTGGCCGACAAAATCGCCAGCCGCCCCCGACCGTTCTACCGCTCCGGTGATAATCCGCGCAGTTTGGTGGATAATCGCATCGCCTTTGAGAAAGCCATATTGATCGTTGTAGGCTTTGAAGTGGTCAAGGTCGCAGTAACCAACCACAAACGGCTGCTTGCGATCAAGCCGAGCAGCAATCGCTCGTTCGATCGCCCGATTACCAGGCAGCATCGTCGATGGGTTGGCGTTGCCTTCGACTTCGCGGCGACGCAGCGAAGCACTGATTCGCGCTAGCAATTCGTTCCAATCGAAGGGCTTGGTAATATAATCGTCTGCGCCCAGCTGAAAGCCACGCACTTTTTCTTCGGGCTTGCCCAGTGCCGACACCAACATCAACGGCGTAGTAGCGGTTTGAGTGCGTTCGCGCAACTGGCGCAACACTGTCCAGCCATCAATATCGGGCAACATCAAATCGAGCATAATCAGATCGAAGGGCTGGCGCATGGCTAGGCGCAAGCCTTCTTCGCCGCTGGTCGTGACCGTGATCGAATAACCAGCGTTGGATAAGCCTTGGCTGACCACTTGCTGAATCTCTTGATCATCTTCGATCACCAAAAGCTCGGCGATGGTTTTCTTGCGACTTTTGATCACCAATTCGCTAACCATGATCGGCAAACGATCTAAGGCTTCGTCTTTGCGAATAATTTGCAGGCGTGGGTCAAGCTCTAGTTTTTCGGTTTGCTTGGCCTCTAAACCTGTATAAATGATAATTGGAATATGCTTGGTTTCAGGGTCTTCGCCCAATACAAAGGCCACTTGCTCGCCATTGAGATGCGGCAACATCAGGTCGAGAATAATCGCCACTGGTTGATAAGCCCGCGCCAAATCTAAGCCAGCCATACCATCGGGAGCGGTCACCACGTTATAGCCCGATTGGGTTAAACGAGCGGAAACCACCGCGCGATAGGTCTGCGAATCTTCGATCAGCAACACGCATGGTTTGCTGGTGTCGATATCGGGGGGATATTTGGGCAAGGCTAAATTGGGCTTTTCGGTAGGCGTTTGAACTGGATGCTGTGGGCGCTGGGCCAGCACCTCGTCAGGAATAATCACCTGAATGCCGGTTGGGTGATCAAACATATATTCTTGCAGCACATCAATCGCGCTGCCCAAGCGGGTAGCCGAGCGATTGAGCAAGCCCATCACCTCAGCAATTTGGGCCGAGTTGGCATTACTTTCAGCTAAATAACGCTCAAGCAACGCCAACCCCGCGTTCAATGTGGTGAGGGGTGTTGCAAAGCGGTGAACAAAACGAGAACGGCGTTCGTAGCTATCCATACAGGTATCTCCAGATGCCTCGCGCTTAGGGACGTTGTCGCTCAACCGAGCCGGAAGGGCGATCGCCTTGGTCTTCCATCAGCGCCAACTGACGGGCCACTTCTTCCACCGCCACCCGTTGTTTTCGATAAAAATCCGATTCGCTCATTGCGAGCTTATCTATAATCTCGCGTATCCGTAAGCCTTTGAGAAAGCGTAATTCTAAAATATTGTAAATCATCCATTCGGGAGCCGTTGGATCAAGTTGATCTTCAGGCCGAATGTTTTCGATCGCTTGGCGCAACACGCCTTGCAAAGCCCGCGTTGGGCTGCCACCCTGCGTATCGAGCAATTGGCGTACTGTGCGCAAATCGAGCAATGGGCTATCGCTCAGTTTTGGGCCACCCCAATAATGTGAAAGTGCATCCTTGACCAGCTGTGGAAACTCAGGATGCAAGGCCACATCAGCCATCGCATCGGCCATTCCGGTAGCTGGTGTTTCGATTTCACTGGTTAATTGTAACAGCGAAGCGCTTTGTGGGGCTAGCCCACGCAACGAGCTAAATAGATTTTGCTGCAATTGCATATGGGTCAGCGCCAATTCCATTTGATGCGCCAAGGTTGCAATCAACTGGCGCGTGGGGATGGTCAGTTGTTCTGGCCGACAACCAATCCCAATTGCACCCAATAATTCCTGCTGGCTATTGTACAGTGGCAATAAACAAAAGCCATCGCGAATGCTAAAATCCTCAACTTCGGGAATACGATCGTTACTGAAAGCCAAGTGGGGCAAATTTTGCAATAGCTCGTTGATATTATGAACATTCAAAAATTGCTTGATGGTGCGGCGCGGGCCACACGACGCTTGGACGGTAAAATGCTCATCATTGGGAGCCAGCACAAAGCCTGATTCAACCCGCAACGAGCCACAAACTGCCACCAAGGTATTTTCGAGCAATTGGCGTAAATCTTGGCGAGTGAAGGCTCGCTCCTCGAAGCGTCGCATCCAGCGTACTTCATCACTATCTTGGCGATAAATCAGGGTATCGACGGTTGGTCGAATTCGCCCAATAAAAATTGGCATCATCACCGTCATCAACATCACCCCAAAAATCGTGATTGTTGCCCGGGGCAAACCTGTAGCGGCACTGATCGGCTCAACCAATTGCAAACAAATAATCAAGGCTACGCCAACGAATGGCCCATATAATACATAACGTAAGAAATTATACTTAACCAAACGATCTGGCACAATCACCCCATGGAAAGCCACGCTATAGGTCATGAGGGTCATCATTACTCCCACGCCGGTGGTGCTTGCGCCTAGTAGCATCAACGAAAGCCAAGATGGCACGCCCTTAGTATTGGCGGCGATAATCAAATAGGGAAATACACCCAGAAATGGAGCTAAAAAAGAAGTACTTAAATACCATAAGCGCCGCCGATTGGCTGGGGTAATCGAGCGTCGATGGGCTTGGCGAATGCACCAAACCCCAAGCAAACACACGGTGATGAAATAGCTAATGAAGAACCAAAACAATGGCCCTTTGCCAAAACCAACATACGGCTGACTTGGCACATCAATCACCAAAATGTTACTCGTCAGTGCGACCAGCCAAAAGCCAACGCTAAATGTATAGAATAAAGGTAACAGCACTCGCGTCCACATACGTGGATCACCCGTGCTACGAAGCAGAGATTCGGCAAAATGGTAATAGGCCGCAGGCACAAGGCTAATACCTGCCCATTGAATGCGCCAAAGCACATGGCGAGTAGCTTCGGTTTGCGCTTGACGTTGGAGAATTGCGCCCCCAAGCACAATCATCAAGCCAACAATCAGCAAAGAAAACGAACGAGCTACCCCATTGCGCCAATTGTGCAGCGCAATATAGGCAAATAATGAAAACCCTACGACCACAATTGCTGCCAGCGTTAGGTCATTGGCTGCAAGCAAAAAATTAGTCCACGAAAACGCCGCCACCATACCTAAAGTTCCTAGCGATTGAGAATGTAGTCTGCGAATGTGGCCGCAGCAGTGCCGCCACCTGAATTATAGCATGGCGCGTCTAGGTGATTCTAAAGGGCTAATTTGAGCGCCGCCGACCATGCTACAATCCCCGCCACCAAACCTACGCCTAAAAGGATGTTTCGGTTGCGGGCTGAGGTGAGCGTATTTGATTGCATTACGCTAAAACAGCCAAAGCTTATTCCGCCGCCCAGCAGCATCAAACCTGTCCATAAATCGCCAAAAATCGTCAATAGCAGCCCAGCCAAACCTAAAATTGCCGCCAAAATTAACAATAATTTCGAGCCAACCAATTGGCCTGGTACACCGTTAGGGTTATCATAGGGTGTGAGTGGCATAATTATGCTCCTCCATGCAACAAGCACGGGGTAAGCCGTGCCTGCTGTGCGATTAATTAAGTTGGTTCTGCATTAAGCTTGCCAAGCAATCCGCAGTTGATTCTGTTCGTCGTAAGAATAGTGGGCGAAAAATGGTGGATCATGTGGTTGCATGCTCAGCACTTTGGGCAATAGAATCGCCAAATCATCAACGAGATCGCTAGTTGGTAATTGCGCAGCCGAGTGCCATTCTAATGCGCCTTCGACGCTTGACACAATGTTTTGGTTGCTGGCCTCGGCAGTCCACACCGCCATCACAATTCCTACATCAGCGCCGCTATCGATATGCACAATGCCAGCCAAACGCGGTTGCGCCACGGTCAAGCCAGTTTCTTCGTGGACTTCACGCAAGGTTGCGCTGAGAAAATCCTCGTTGCGTTCGATATGGCCGCCCACGCCATTTAAGCGATTGGGCCAAACGCGTTTGGTTGGTGCGCCGCGCAACAGTAACACTTGGCGTTCGGCTCCGCTGCCAAAGATCACAAAACATAGCGTGCGTGGAATTGTCTGCCAACGATGCAGATTGTTGTTAATGCCCTGATCTTCGCGCCCCATAGTGTTTACCTACCTCGGTATTGCCCCAGTGCCACGCACTTTGGCTAAGCCCATCACGGCTTCTGCTAAATTCGCGTCGAGTTTATAGGCTTTTTCGTAGGCTTGCAAGGCATCGTTGTTCTTCTTGAGATCAAGGAAGGCCTGGCCTTTGCCACACCACGATTGGGCATCGCGTGGGTTGACCTTCAAAGCTTGATCGAAATAGTACAAGGCTTGCTTGGCTTGGTTTAATTCCAACGAGGCATAGCCCATACTGCGCCAGGTAATCGGATCATTCGGGTCGAGCTTGGAAGCGTATTCGTAGGCTTGAAAGGCCTCTTTGGGCAAGGCCAAGGCACTATAGACGCGACCACGACCTAGCCAAGCCCGCCGCTCTTTTTTATCCAAGTTTAAGGCTGCATCATAATCTTCCAAGGCTTCGCGCAATTGATACAGATATTCGTGCGATTCGCCAGCAAGCCAGTGCAAGCGCACTTCTTCATCGCGACTTGGGTGCAAAGTCAAGGCATGCTCATAGCTTTTAAGCGCATCGTTGTAGGCCAACAAAGCGACTTGGGACATGCCCAAATTGAGCCAATAGGTTGCACGACCGCTTTCAAGCTCGGTTGCTTGGCGAAAACACTTGACCGCCGCACTATATTCGTGCAGCGACATATGCACAATCCCCTTGGCGTTCAAATCGGCGGCTTGGGTTTCGAGGCTGATTGAAACCGTTGGTCGGGCTAATTCTTCGCCAAGGTGATATTTGCGCAGCCATTGCAAATCGTGTTCTAGCTCATCGAACGATTGATAGCGATCGTTGGCTTTTTTGGCCAAACAGCGCAAAATCACATGATCACAGCCGCGCCGCAAATCAGGCCGAACTTCCGAGGGCGTTGGCGGTGGCACATTACAATGCAGATGGGTCAATTCAGCCACAGTCGGTGCTTTGAAGGGCAAATCGCCGATCATCATCTCATACAGCATCACGCCCATGGCATAAATATCGCTGGTTGTGCCCAGCGGCGTGCCTGGTGCACGTTGTTCTGGCGACATATAGGGCTGCGAGCCGCCAAACAAATCGCTGGCGTGGGTCACAATTTTGGATTCATTATGCTGCGAATCGTGGCCCCAACGGACTTTGGTTGAAACACTTGCACCTTGAGCCAAGCCAAAATCGGTGACTTTGGCGATGCCTTCGGGCGTAACCATCACATTATCGGGCTTGAGATCGCGGTGAATCAAATTACAACGATCGTAGGCATATTGCATGCCCCAACAAATTTGGATGGCAAAATCGACAATGTGCTTGAAGCGCAAACGGCCACGGCGCATCATCTCGCGCAGCGAAACCCCTGGCACAAACTCCATAACGATATGCGGACGGCCTGCGATGGTCACAATTCTGGTTGCTTCGACAATATTTGGGTGCGAACCGAGCCGCATCCAAACTTCGGCCTCACGGGTAAAATTAGCAATTGCGCTATCGACCCATGTAAATTTGGCTTGAAACGTTTTCATCGCCACGGTTTGCTCCGAACGCAAATCGCGGGCGATGTAGACTAAGCCCATAAACCCTTTGCGCACATTGCGCACCAAATAGCGTTGGTCGATAATATCGCCAACCTTAAACTCAACGCCCTTTAAATTATCGGCATCATCAGAGCGCGAGAGGAGCTTATCGAGAATGGCCACTGCTCACCTCATTGATTGTGATTGGATTGATGGTCGCCGACTGAGGGTGAACGTTGATCACGGAGAATCGCTGCTGGCTGATTGCTCAAGGCATCAAGCACCCGCTCACGATGTTTTGGCAGAAAATGCTCGGTTGGTAGCTGATCGGGCGCAAACCACTGATGTTCCGATGATTCCTCAGTTATTTGCAACTCGCCGCCAAGCACATGACATTCGAAGGTTAGCACCACCTCATGCTTTTGGGGTTTGGAATAGACCCCAACCAGCCGAGTTACCGCAACTTCTAGGCCTGTTTCTTCGCGCACCTCACGAATAATGCCTTCGCTGACACTTTCGTGGGCTTCAACACCACCACCTGGCAAATTCCACCAGCCGCTCTCAGCCCGTCGTGAAAGCAACACTGCGCCATTGGAACTAAAAATAATGGCAAATGCCGCAACCCGATGGCTCGGTGGATGGATCTTGGTCATCGTTGACGCTCCTAAAAACGAATAATGAATAATAGTCGTCGCAGACCAAAGCAATATAAAACCCAATGTCGTAAACATTGGCTTAACACTATCATAACGTGGTGATCAAGAGGGGCAATTTAGGCCTTTGGTTGTTGATCCAAACTTTTGGCTAATAACATGCCTTGTAGTAGGATTGTCGCATCGGCTGCACGGCGTTGGCGGCTCAATGCTTGAATCGATTCTAACAAGGCGGCATTAGCATCATTTTGCGCTTGTACAATCGGCACAACAAAATCACGGGTGGCCAAGCGTAATAGGCCGTTGCGAATCGCCCCCAACCACCGTTGCCGTGCTGGAATCGGCGCTGGTTCGACCTTCACTTTAGCACGAAGTTGGCGTTCAATCCATTGTAATTCGGTTTCGCCACCATCGGCGGTCTCATCAGGAAAAATATCCAGTTCGCTGATAACTGGCTGTGATTCATGGTTTAAAAAGGCCGATTGATAGGCCAAATAGGCAATTTTCAGGGCTTGAATTTCATCGTCGCTAGCACAAGCCCGAATATGGCCCATCTCGGCAGGCAGCCATGTGCGCATCAGCCAAGTATTGTTGAAGTATTTAAAAAGGTAGCGCAGCCGATTAAAATGATACAGTTGTAAATAGACAGCGCTGCGATGGCCCACGCTGGAGCCTTCGATATGCGTTGCAACTGCCCGTGGCGTGTACAGTACATCAAGGCTGGCGCGACGTAGGCGAGTGCAAAAATCAACTTCTTCGTAATAGGCCGGGTAAAATTGCTCATCAAGGCCATCGAGCACATCCCAAGTGCTACGCCGACAAGCAAAAGCTGCACCAGTTACATAATCGACAGTTTCAAGCGCATTGTATTGGCCATGATCATGCTCGCCAACCCCTCGATGATGGCCCAAGCCCCAAGGCAAGCGTAAAACTCCGCCTGCATGTTGAATTGTTGTGCCATCGCGATACAATAATTTGCCGCCAACCGCGCCAACGCTCGGCCAACGCTCCAACGGCGCGACCAGATGCTCAAGCCAGTCGGGCTGCACTATCAAATCGGGGTTGGCCAACACAATATATTCAGCGGAGGTCAATCTAGCGCCTTGGTTGCAGCCGCCTGCAAAGCCCAAATTGGCTCCGGTTTGCACAAAGCGCACTTGAGGAAATTGATGTTTGACGATCTTGGCCGTTGCATCACGCGAGGCATTGTCAACCACCACCAATTCGCTGGGCGCAGGATCAAGCGCCAACAACGAGTTGAGGCAATCGCCAATATAGCGAGCGTGGTTGTAGGTCACAACAATAATTGCAGCATCAATCGTCACAGAAGCAACCTCATCGCTTTGAATACGTTGGTAGCAGGCTGGTTTGCCAGGTTTGCACAGCGCCAGCCGCTTGCAGTTGTTGTTGAACATGGCTGGCACGTTCAGCCGGAACCAGTGCTAGCATAATTCCACCCCAGCCAGCCCCCGACATTTTGGCTCCCCACGCCCCAGCCGCCAAAGCCGTTTGCACCAAATAATCAAGTTTTTCGGCTGAAACGCCCAGCATTTGCAGTAGTTGGTGATTTTGGCTCAGCAAGTGGCCAAATAGTTCGGCATCATTGCCTGCTAAGGCCACTTGAATCTGGCGTACCAAATTGCCAACCGCCACAAATTGGCGATTATATGGCTCTGGAGCAGCCAACCAGCGCTGGCGTAAATCGCCAACCACGGCTTTGGTTTCGCTGGCAATGCCGCTATCAGCCACCACAAAATGCCATTGATCGCCGACTGCTAACGGCGCAATCAGCGGTTCGCCTTGGGTCTGGCGTTGAAACAAGATTGGTTGTTCGTAGGCTACAACGGTGTTATCAATGCCTGAGGGAGTACCATGAAAGGCTTTTTCGCTCTGATAAACCAGATCTGAAATAACTTGCGCCGAAAGTTGTTGGCCTGCCTGTTCGGCCAAAGCGCGTACTAAAGCTGCGCCAACCGCTGCCCCGCTGCCCATCCCGCTAGCAATCGGAATACTAGAACTAATGGTCAAGCGTAAATCTGGTTCTGGCAATTGTAAATAATCTAAGGTACGTTGGGCCAAATCGCTGAGCGGTGCAGTGGCCCGCAAACGCCAAACCAAGCCTAAATCTGGCGCATGCACAGTCATGCCCGCGCCGCGTGGGGCTAGTTCGGCGGCGACGCTAGCACGTAAGGCGGCAATCGGCATCGCCAAAGCTGGCTGACCATAAACCACGGCATGTTCGCCAGCTAAAATAAGTTTTCCAGGCGCACTATTCATTGCACATATTATAGATCGAATATCTTAATATGCTGTGTGGCTTATGGTTTGCAAATAGTAAGGCTTGCCCTCACCCCGTCCCCTCGCCCACTGCGGCGGGCGAGGGGCATTCCACCTCTTCAGATACGGTGGTTCCCCCTCGCCTCGCTCGGCGGGAGAGGGGGTTAGGGGGTGAGGGCAGTCATTTAATCCCAGAGCAAATAACGCCCAGTTTGATAGATCATGCCCACTGCGGTCAACACGACTGCCGCATACCACGGAATATCAAGCAGCATCATACCAACAACCAACACCACAAATAAAATTGAATAGCCAATAATCCAATTCCGCATGCGCTTGGACATACCCATAACTCCTACACACAACAATACTTGCTTTAACTCAATGCTGTGCAAGCAACAGCTCCACGTTTGTGGGCACGAATGTGGCGCATAGTACTCACAACTGGCGGAGAAAGCAAACGCGGGCTTGCTCTGGGCCAGCATGATTAAGCACAACTGGCACACCCTCGGCCTCGCCATCGCCCAGCTCTAGCTCAAAACCCATCCGTCGATGAAACGCAATTGAGCGTTGATTGACAGGTGCAGTGATTGCGCGAACTGTACGACATTGATTGCTAATGGCCAGTGTAAAGAATTTTTCATACAGTTGCTGGGCTAAACCGGTGCGGCGTAGTTCGGGCGCAACTCCAACCATGTGAATATAGGCCTCAGCTTTGGCTTGATCGATCAGCCCAATCAAAAATCCAACGAGTTTGCCATCCTGCTCAATCACAAAACTGCTAGCGCTAAAATAATGGCACATCCAACGTTGCAACAAGCTGCTCAGCGATCGCTCCCACCAGTCATCAATCACCGCTTGAATTGGTAAGAAATCGGCTTCGTTCATGGCTCGCATGCTTATTCCTTTCGCTACAAAAAACGCAGGCTACCGTGATGGTAACCTGCGTTGCAACCAGAAACAAGCTAGCGACTAAGCTACATCAGCCTCGGGCTTGCCATGTTTATCAACAAACCCAAAACGAGTTTTGACGCTTTCGATCAAACTATAGACAACTGGCACGACCAACAAGGTCAAGAAGGTTGAGGTAAACAAGCCCCCAATCACTGCAATCCCAAGGTCTGCGCCAATAAATCCGCCTTCTTTGAGGCCTAGCGCCAATGGCAACAAGGCAACCATGGTGGCAATCGCGGTCATCAAAATTGGGCGGAGCCGTACCCGAGCTGCTTGCACCAACGATTCGTAGACTGGTTTGCCAGCTTCACGATATTGTTCAACCAACTCGATCAACACAATTGCATTGGTCACCACAATCCCGATCAGCAGCAAGACCCCAATCATTGTGGTGATACCAAGTGGCTTACCAGTGATGAACAATGAAGTCAAGACCCCAATAATTGCCAATGGCAACGAAAAGAGAATGATCAACGGGTTCATCAACGAGCCAAACGAGAGCACCATCACCAAATATACCAAGATAACTGCCACGCCCAAGGCGAGGAACATATCATTAAAGGTGTCGGTTTGGGATTGAGCTTGCGCCCCAGCTTGGATGATCACGCCTTCGGGTAAACCAATGTTATCGCGAATTTCGGCCTCAACCGCAGCTTGGGTCGAGAAGGTATCGTCGCTAGTAAATTGACCAGAGATCGAAGTGGCACGGTCGCCATTAATTCGCACGATGCTGCTAGCGCCTGGTACTTCGCTAATCGTCGCAACTGATGACAGAGGCACGGTATTGATGAGACCAACTTCCAAGGCGCTCAATTTCTCAGCATCCAAGGCCGCAGGATCAACCTGCACATACATATCCAAAGGCTTATCAGCGCCAGCCAATTGGACTGTCCCAGCATTTTCGCCAGTTAACAAAGCGCGAATTTGCAAGGCAATTTGGGCCGTGCTTGTGCCGCTACCGATTGCCTTCTTGGGATCAACTGCGACTTCAAGTTCAGGCTGAACTTCGGCCAAGCCACTCTTGACATTGGCAATATCGAAGCGATCGCTGGCGTTGTTACCACCAATGGCTGCCATAATTTTATCGTTGGCTTCGCGCAGCTTGTTGATATCCGAGCTAACCAAGGTGATATCAAGCCCGGCATTGCCTGGGCCGCCACCTTGCGAAATAACCTCGGCAGCAACTGAATCTAAGCCTGCAACGCCTTTGATTTGGGCTTCAAGCTCTTTGGCAAAGGCAGTTGGGTCAGTCACATTGTCGTTGTTGATCGTCAAACTAAAGCGAGCACTGTTGGGAGCGCTAGCACCACCCGATTGATCGCGGGCGGCATTGGCCCCACCAGCACTCCCAATCACCGTTTGAATATCGCGAACCTTGCCTGCATCGCGTTGCGGCAACAACAATTTTTCAATTTCATCGGCTTTAGCAACCGTGCTATCAAGGTCGGTTCCGGCTGGTGTAAAGACCTGAATTGAAATCAGCTTTTCGCTGCTATCAGGCAAGAAGGTGAATTTCAAGAAGTTGACAAAGCCAAAGCTACCCAGCAAGAGCGCGAATGCAATCACCAAGGTCCAAGCGCGGTTGCGCAAAGCCCACAACAAGGCGGGAGTATAGGCGCGTTGCATCCAGGTGTTTTCTGGCTCTTCTTTGGTTTGGCGAATAAACAGGAATGCCAAGAGCGGCACAATCGTGATCGCCACAATCAACGAAGCCAACAGAGCGTAGGTTACGGTCAAAGCGAAGGGCAAGAAGAACTTCGAGACGATCCCGCCGACCAAGCCCAAGGGCAAGAACACACAAACAGTGGTCAAGGTCGATGAGGTAATCGCGCCAGCAACTTCCTTAGTACCTTCGATCACGGCTTCGCGACGATTTGCGCCTTTATTCAGGTAGCGATAGATGTTTTCCAACACTACAATCGAGTCATCGACCACCCGCCCGACCGCCACGGTCAGACCGCCCAAGGTCATTACGTTGAGCGAGAAGCCTTGCAAACGCATCAGAATCAAAGCCACCATAATTGAAAGTGGAATTGAAACGGCGGTGACCAAGGTGGTGCGCAACGAACGCAAGAACAAGAAAATCACGACGATGGCGACGACTGCGCCGATTGCGCCTTCGGTCAACACCGCACTAACGGCTTGGTTGATTGGCGTGGCTTGTTCGCTGACGATCTGAATCTTCAAATCGCCATTGTTGAATTTAGCAAATTCAGCTTCAACAGCTTCAACGATTTCGACCGTGTTGCCAGTCGTATCTTTGGAAATTTCTAAGCCTAAGCTGGCTTGACCGTTGGTGCGAGTAACCGTGCTGCTCCCAACTGCGCCAACTTTAACGGTGGCAACATCCTTCAAACGAATCAGCAATTCATCGGGAAGGCTAAAACCAGCGCTCACCTCGTCGCTATTGAGCTTTTGAGCAATCGCATCTTGACTTTCTTTAGGCAACAATGCCATTACTTCCGGCGTGAATACGTCTAAACTTTGAGCTGGAATTAGTTCAATCAACGCAGGTGTGATTTGCTCAGGCGAAGTAATGTTAAATTTGGCAAATTCGGCTGGCAAGCCACCTGTAGTCGTAGTTGGCGCTGGCGCAGCGGCCAAAGCTGTGGCCAATGCGGTTTGGCTGGCTTCAGGTAAGGCCAAAGCCAAGTTTATTGGAAACTGTGCCAAACCTGCTGCTGGGAATTGACTAATCACCGCAGGCGTAATTTGGTCTGGTGCGCTAATGCCAAATGCTACCAATTCGGCTGGCACTTCGGCTTCGGGATAGCGCTGAGCCAAGGCGGCTTGGCTTTCATCGCTCAAGGCCAAGGCCAACGGCAAGCTAATTTGGCTCAAACCAGCGTCAGGAATTTGGGTAATCAATGCAGGAGTAATTTGATCAGGCGACGTAATGCCATTTGCTGCAAATGCTGCTGGAATTAAACTGGTTGTGACAGGTGCGGTTGTCGTTGGAGGAGTTGTCGTGGTAACTGCGGTTGTGCCACCAAGTAATTGATCGTATTTTTTGCAGAGTTCAGATTTTTCTTTGGGAGCGCCACCAGCAAGGGCTGCCAAGCCGCCACCACTGCTTGCACCACCCAATCCGCCAGCACCGCCGCCACTGAGGCTACCAAAATCGAAACAGCGAATCCCAACCACGACATTTTCAATTTCGTTGGTTGAGCTATATTTGTGGGTGATGCGCAACGGCAATGAACGGCCTTCATCGGTCACACTACCCACAGGGAAGACGATGTTGTTGGCTTGCAGGAATTGCACAACTTGGGCTTGAGTCAAATTTTCGGTTTTAAGTTTATCAGGGTCAAGCGTAATCAAGACTTTTTCTTGCTGGCCGCCAGTAACCGCCACATTATTCACGCCAGGAATGGCCGACAGTGCTGGAATCAACTCGCCATCGACCTTGGCCTGAACATTGCTCAAGTTCTCGCCGCTAACACTCGCAACCACAATTGGCAACGAATTGAAATCGAAGGTACCAATTGTGGGTTTTTGAGCATTCTCAGGCAATGCCAACGAGCTAATTTTCTCTTGAACCTCAACTTTGGCATCTTTAGGGTCAACATCAACATCAAAGGTCAAAATTGTAAAAGCAAAACTTTCCGATGAAGTTGATTGAACTGCTTGAACACCCGACAAGCCATTAACGGCCTTTTCGATCACCGATGTCACTTCGCTATCCATGGTTTCAGAAGAAGCCCCCGGATAGATCGTGGTGATGCTGACGATGGGGAATGAAATATCCGGGAAGAGTTCCCGTTTCAGCCCTGCTGAAGCAACCAGCCCCGCAATGATCAAGACCACTGAGATCATGATCGTAATTGGCGAGCGCTTAAGCGATTGACGTGTAAACCACAACACTAGGTGGCTCCTTTCGGCACGAAAATGTTTGACGGCAAGATTATTTGTCGCTACGATTATATATGTCGAGAATATTTCGGCACTCGAAATATTATAGGATTTGTGAATTTCGTGTCAAGAGACCAAACGCCCTAAAACGACTTGGTACTTCCGTTTTTCACAATTGTTCACAACGAGGAAACTTTATGGAAGATGAACATCGTAGTTCACTACTTAGCTCAATCTCCGATATGATTCGTCAATTGACATGGCTTTCACATCGCCAAAGCAGCCAAACCATGGAACGCTTGGGCTTAACCCTTTCGCAAGCAATTTTGCTGATTGCGCTCGATGCCCACCAAGGCCGCGCCACCATGAGCGATCTTGGCCGGATTACCCAGCATGCTCCAGCCACCTTAACCGGAATTGTTGATCGCTTGATCGCCAACGATTTGGTAGCGCGTGAGCGTGACGAACAAGATCGACGAGTAGTCTTCGTAGAGCTTACGGATGCTGGGCGCGAAAAGATTGAAGCAATTAATGCTGAACGTTATCGCGATATGTCGCAGCTGATGGAGCAATTCAATAATCAAGAATTGGAATTACTTTCCAGCATTGTTGAGCGTTTTGTGCACGAACTTGCTCGTTTGGATGCAGCCAACTACCATGGCCCACGCTAATTGTGTTGCCATGGAAGGATTCAAGCCATGCCAAGTTTGCGTGAACTGTTGGATGTTGCGACCGAAGCGGCTTATTTAGGTGGTCGCCGAACCCTGGCTTATTTTGGAGCTGATGTTCAAGTTGAAACCAAAGGCGATTCCACTCCCGTCACCCGTGCCGATCGCGAGGCCGAAACGATTATTCGCGACTATATTGGGCGCTATTTTCCAAGCCATACGATTATTGGCGAGGAGCACGGCGAGCAAAAGGGCGATGCCGATTATCGCTGGATTATCGACCCGATTGATGGCACCAAAACCTTTATTCATGGTGTGCCGTTTTATGGCGTGCTGATTGGGCTAGAAATCAAGGGGGAGCCTAGTGTTGGTGCGGTCTATTTGCCAGCCTTCGATGAAATGTTGGCGGCTGCCAATGGCTTAGGTTGTAGCTGGAATGGCCGACCCGCCCATGTCAGTAAGGTTGATAATCTGGCTGAGGCTACCTTGCTGACTACCTCGGTCACTTCGGCCATGAAGCGCTCTGATGGCTATGAGCAACTGGTCGCCAAAACCAAACTCCAACGGACCTGGGGCGATTGCTATGGCTATGTGCTGGTAGCAACTGGTCGCGCCGAAATTATGCTTGATCCAGCCATGAACCCGTGGGATTGTGCGCCGATGCTGCCAATTTTGCGCGAGGCTGGTGGTCATTTCACTACTTGGGCAGGCGAGGCTACAATTTGGGGTGCTGATGGAATGGCGACTAACGCGGCATTGCATCAAGAAGTGCTGGCAATTCTAGCCACTGAGCAACGCAAAATTTAGCCACCTTTTAGGCTGGCTTGCGTAGACGTGTATCATAGTTAAAAGCCTTTAATTGAGATCATCCTATGCAATGTCCTGCTTGTGGCGCGGCCACCACCAATGCTCATCAACGTACCTGTGATCAATGCAGCGCACCACTACCCCAACTGTTGGTAGCTGGTGCGTTGGTGATGAACCAATATCGGGTGATTCAGCCGTTGCGTGAGGGCGGCACTGGCCAAATCTACCTAGCCGAAGATACGCGCACCTTTGACCGTAAGTGTATTTTGAAACGCACGCTCTTGCAGGGCGGCAATGAATCGCGGCGGATGTTTGCGACTGAGGCCGAATTATTAACCCGCCTGCGCCATCCCCAAATTCCCCAAGTTTTTGCCTATTTTGAGGAAGCAGGGGTTGCCACAATTGTGATGGAATATGTGGCAGGACGTGATTTGGAGCATGGTCTAAGCCATCGGCTGATTGATGGTACGTTTATGGCGGGCAAGTCACGCCCTCTTGAGCAAGTGTTGCGTGATGCGATTGTGATCTGCAAAATTTTAGAATATTTGCATGCCCTCAAGCCCGCGCTGGTTCATGGCGATATCAAGCCCGCCAATTTGATTCGCGATCGTGATAGCAATGAGCTTTTTTTGGTCGATTTTGGGGCTGCGGCAACCAGTGGCGTGGGCCAAACCTACGGCACACCTGGCTATGCCGCACCAGAGCAATATCGCAATCAGCGCTATCCGGCGAGCGATATTTATAACTTGGCCGCAACGATTTATCATCTATTGACCGATGATAATCCCTGTGAGCACCCACTACAATTTCCCAAACTCACGAGCCTTTCGTCGCGGCTGCAACAAGTGCTTGGTCGGGCGCTACATGAGGATTTAAATCAACGGCCAAATGCGACAATTTTCCGTGATTTGCTTGAAGAAACGCTTGAGCCAACCTTGGTTCAGCCATTTAAATTTCCTAGTGGAGTAACTCCATACACTGGTTACGACCTTGCTCAGGCAATTCAGGCCGATTGGGGCTATGGCTTGCATGCCTTAGTCAATGGTGATCTGAACACATGGTTGCGCCAGCATCAACAAACTGAATTGGCCATAAAAACTCATCGGATGTTGGTGCAAAACGAACGCCCAGAGCGGGTGCTCGATTTTCTAGTTGGCAGCTTAGCGCCCAATTTGTTAGTGGCGGAAGTCAAATTTGAATATAACACCGTGATGTTACCACTTGATGGAATGAGCGCTACACCGTTAACTGTTACTGTTCGCAATCGCGCGGCCCATATCAAAGCAATTGATGCCCCAGGGTGGCTACAGGTAGGGCCACCAGAATTATACGTTGTACCTGAGCAACCCCAACAATTTCAACTCGGGATTGATCTTGATCGCAACCCACGACCTGGCCAAACTGCCAGTGTCAGTTTTGAAATTCGCGCAGGCGATGAAAAACCGCAACGGCGCAAACTAAAAATCCAGCTAGCCCAAGGCTACCTACCAAAGCCCGATACAGGCGATGTCTGGCCATTGATCGCAGGTTTAGGTGGTGGCGCAGGTATGCTAAGCATTATGTTGGCAGTGGCCTATCATCCCAACAACACCTTATTGATTGAAGCAGCAATTGGTTCGTTGATTGGAATTATTTGGACACTCATGTTTAGCGAATACAAAACCGATGTTGTGCTGCATATGTTATTGAGTATTGGCGGAGCATTACTGGCTGGTAGCATTTACGCGATCTACATTTTTGGTGCGTTTAATCCATTTACATTAACCGCCTTTTTCTATGCTTTAGGTGGTAGTTTAGCGTGTAATGCGGTCTATCACTACTTTTTTAAACACTTTTAAAACACCAAATCCAGCCAACGAATTGGCTGGATCTGAGTCGATTTGGTGGAGATGGCGGGAATCGAACCCGCGTCCAAAAAGTTAAACCGCAAGCATCTACAAGCGTAGTCTATTGATTAAATCTTATCGGAGCACCACCCGATAGACAAAGCGGGCCACGACCAGCCTGTTAATCTTAGCCCCTAGCCCACAGACATAACTAGGGGAGCGACCCGACTAAGTGTCGCCGCTACAAGCCCATCGGGCTGAGGCTAGTAGAGACGTGTTGCCTTAATTAGGCAGCAAGCGCTACAGGAGCGCGGAAAGTGTTTTTGCCAGTTAATGGCGTTGCCGATTTAACGAGGCTCAGCGTCTCGGCTTGCCACTTACGATTGGCCC
Source organism: Herpetosiphon gulosus (assembly GCF_039545135.1). NCBI lineage: Bacteria > Bacillati > Chloroflexota > Chloroflexia > Herpetosiphonales > Herpetosiphonaceae > Herpetosiphon > Herpetosiphon gulosus. The sequence continues at coordinate 20,648 of NZ_BAABRU010000020.1, forward strand.
TCCCTGTCGAAACCAAGCATCCCCAGGAGTTAGGCCTCTGCGTTCGAGGTCTTTGCATTATAGCATACTCACCCTAAATCTTCATAAGACTTTTGTTGGAATTGCGATGGCTAGGGATCAGGGGCTAGGGGTCAGGGGTCAGAGGTTAGCGAACAAAATAAGGCTTGAGTTCAAAAAATTACAATAACAATCCACTGAATACATATTTGGGGGTACAGGGGGATGAAAACCCCCTGTGTCTCCCTCCAGCGGAGGGACGGAAGGGAGGTGAATTCAATAGAAACCATCCATAAGACGTTTGTTGGAATTGCAGGCCACTAAGCATGCCGACTGAGCAACCCTCGGACTTTTGATGGAATCTTTAAAATGCCTTGCTGGCCTCGATTAGAGCAAACTCGAAGCATTTAGGGCTTTGGGAACAACCAAAGCCGTTGATCCGTCTGATGGATACTTGGATACAAGCCTGCGAGGCCCAAAAAGCTTTATGGTATGATGCGTCTCAATTACTCAATGAGGATTTCGGTTATGACAATAGTAGATGCTCCTCCTCCTAATACGGCACGGGTTTTGCTTGATGGCGATTTGATGGTCAACAAAACTAAAGTGCCAGTGCTAATCTCCGCAGGTAATCATCGGTTGGTAGTTTTACAATCGCAAGCGCTCTATGATATTAAGGTTGGCGATAGTGGCCTGTTGGTCAGCGAAGCTCGTGGCCAGCAAGAAGTGCTGATCAGCGATATCGATCGTTTGGCCATGGTTGTGCGCTATGAGTTATCGTCGCCGCCAGCCAATGATGATGATTTTGAATTGCCATCGCCCGAATAAAGTTGACGCACGCTGGTATATGCTGGCTCAATCAATTCATTGGCAATAATTTGGCGTGGGCATGCCCGCCAATCGTGCTGATAATCGCTGGGCAATAGTGGTCGCAACCATTGGGGATACAACTCGGCTAAATCGCTATCTAAGGCTAGCCAATCGGCATAAATCGTTGGTTCCTCGCGAGAGCGCACCACAACCATGGGATCTTGCAAGTGCGCTCGGTAGTAAAATACGATTTCGTGTTTGGGCTTGGGCTTTTTGCGCCCCGCCATAAACATGCCTTCAGCAATATAGACCAGCCGCTCGATTTGAATTGTCACCCCAAACTCCTCGACAAACTCACGAATTAAACACTGTTCAGTCGTCTCACCTACTTCGAGGTGACCACCAGGTAGGGCGCAATAGCTGATGCCTTGTTGCTCAGAGCGATGTACCAATACCTGTTGATCGCGCACAATAATTGCTGCCACCCGCACAAAAAACTTCATCGAATACCCTCCCATTGCGAAAGCACTAATCGTTGCCCAACACACAAAGGGGATAGCCAGCATTTGCCAGCCTATGCTATCCTGAGGTTAATCATACCTATTAATGAGTGTAGTTTATGGCTGATTTACGTCCTGCAATCCTCGGCGGCACGCCTTTGGCAACGTCGCCAATTCGCTTAGTTCGTCCAGTTTTACCAGAATTTGCCACCTTAGCCGCCGATGTTGAGCAAACTTTAATCAGCGGCATGGTCACCAAGGGCCAGCATTTAGCCGCATTTGAACAAGCGGTCGCCACCCATTTAGGCGTGGCGCATGCGATCGCGGTTTCAAGCTGCACCACCGGCTTGGCTTTAGTCTATCGCGCTTTGGGCTTAAACGGGCCAGTCATCGTGCCCAGTTTTACCTTTATGGCCACCGTCAGTGCCTTGATTTGGGCTGGGGCAACCCCGCGCTTTGTGGAAATTGACCCCACGACCACCAATATCGATTTGGATGCAGTGCGGGCTGCATTAACGCCCGAAGTGCAGGCGATTGTAGCAGTGCACAATTTTGGCAATCCAGCCGCAATCGCTGAACTCGAAGCAATCGCCACTGATGCTGGAATTCCCTTGATTTTTGATGCGGCTCATGGGTTTGGGGCGCAATACGATGGGCGGCCTGTCGGTGGATTTGGCACTGCCGAATGTTTCAGCCTTAGCCCAACCAAGCTCTTGATTGCTGGCGAAGGCGGCATTGTTGCCACCAATAATGACGAGCTAGCCCACAAAATTCGCACAGGCCGCGAATATGGCAACGATGGCAAGTATGGCAGCGATTGGGCTGGCTTGAATGCTCGTATGGCCGAATATAACGCGATTATGGGGCGCTACAGCCTTGAGCAATTGGAGCAAGCCGCTCGCCAACGCAGCCAATACGCTGCGCTTTATTGGGCGGCCTTGTTTGCCACGCCTGGGATTGATTTCCAAAAAGTGCGCCCAAACGATCGTTGCTCTTACAAAGATTATTCAATCACGATCGAAGCCAGCGAATTTGGCATCAGTCGCGATTTGCTGAGCAAAGCCTTAGCGGCTGAGGGCATTGATAGTCGTGCTTATTACGATCCGCCAGTTCATCGCCATGCTGCCTATGCCCAATTTGCGCCCGCCGAGGGCAGCTTACCTAAAACCGACTGGTTAGCACAATCGAGTTTGAGCTTGCCGATCCACTCTGAAATGGAGTTCAGCACAATCGAAACCGTTTGCGCGGCGATCAAACGGATTCAGCTGTTTGGTGAGGAGTTAGCAGCAAGGCTATAGACTATCGGAATATTCCGCGAGTTGCAATTGTTTCTTTGCCCCAGAGGCTATAGCTGTAATGGTTCATTGGGTTGTCAATGCATGCCCTCACCCCCAGCCCCTCTCCCACGGCGGCGGGAGAGGGGCTGGGGGTGAGGGAACGGTGAAACTGATTTAACCTCATAATCCATGACACATAGCCAATTATGGCAGCTAGCGAAAGGAGCACTGCCTTGAAATTCTCACGCGCAATTGCTACGCGCCTCGTGGTCGATGCAATTCTCATCAATGTGGGCTTGTTATTGGCCTTTGTGGTGCGCTATATCACGATTGTAATCAACGAGCCAAGTTTGGCTGAACGCTTGATTTTGGATTATCGCGACCAATTTTTGAGCACCAGTTGGCTACTGACCAGCCTTGCGTTGGGTTTGCTGTGGATGTTTGGGGTCTATCACCATGTGCGCAGCTATGCCCGCCGCTTCAAAGTAATCACCTTATTACAAGCCACCACGCTCGCCCATCTCGCGTATGGATTTAGCTTTTTCTTTCTGCGCTTCTTGCCGTTTGTTCCGCGTGGGGTGGTAGTGCTGAGTTGGGTATTTACTTCGGCGCTGGTAATTGGCATTCGCATTGCGCGCAATGTGGTGTTGGCGGTCGATGCCTTAGAACGCCAAACCCCCAAGGTCGATCAGCCGATTAAGCATGTCTTGGTGATTGGCGGCGCAGGCTATATCGGCTCGTTAGTGCTGCGTCGCCTGCTCAATCAAGGCTATCATGTGCGGTTGGTCGATTCGCTGATGTATGGCGATGGAGCAATCCGCGAGCTTTACAATCACCCACAATTTGAATTTGTCCATGGCGATATGCGCCATATTGAAACCGTGGTGCGCTCATTGGTTGGCATGGATGCAGTAATTCACCTTGGGGCGATTGTGGGCGACCCTGCCTGTGCCATCGATGCCGATTTCAGTACTGAAATTAATCTGATTGCTACGCGCATGTTGGCTGAAGCCTGCAAAGGCTATGGGATTCGGCGCTTTATTTTTGCCTCGACCTGTAGCGTGTATGGCGCATCGGATGAATTGCTTGATGAGCGTTCAGCGCTCAATCCGGTTTCGCTTTACGCCCAAACCAAAATCGACTCCGAGACGATCTTGTTGGGCTTGGCAGATCAACAATTTGCCCCGACGATTCTGCGCTTTTCAACGATTTATGGTTTATCGCCCCGCCCGCGCTTTGATTTGGTGGTCAATTTGCTGACCGCCAAAGCCGTGCGCGAGGGCAAAATTACGGTATTTGGGGGCGATCAATGGCGGCCATTTGTGCATGCCGACGATGCCGCTCGCGCAGTGGTGATGAGCTTGAATGCGCCTTTAGCAGCCGTGCGCGGCGAGATTTTCAATGTTGGCTCGGATAGCCAAAATTACACCATCAGCGCCATCGGTGAATTGATTGGGCGTTTAATTCCCGATGCCGAGTTGGTATTACAAGGCAGCGATGTTGATAAGCGCAACTATCGCGTTTCGTTCGCCAAAATTGCTAAAGTGCTCAATTTCAGCCCTGAACACACAGTTGAGGATGGGGTACGCGAAATCGAAGCTGCTTTGCGCGATGGCTCAATTGGCGATTATTACGACCCAGCTTATAACAACCATAAATTCCTAACCAATGTTGATAATGCTCCGTTAATTCGGCTTGAAACGCCATGGGTCAACAAACGTGAGTCGATCAAGCAATGAGCGAGCCTGCCGTGGAATTGTTGTTGGCGGCATGGTCAAGCCAACCAGCCGCCAATTTGGCGCAATTATGTGCCGCCTGTAGCCCAAGCGATTGGCAAACACTCGCTCGTCTAGCCGATTATCATGAAGTTGAGGGCTTGCTCTGGTCGGTGTTGCGCCAACAAGCCCTGCCACCGGAGCTAGCCGAACATTGGCGCGAACGCTATTACCTGACCGCACTACGCAACGATTTGCGGCTGGACGAATTTCAACGAATTCAGCAATTGCTCAACGCCGAATCAATCGAAGTAGCCTTACTCAAAGGCATGGCCTTCGCGCCAACGATTTATTGCGCACTGGGCCAACGCCAAATGGGCGATATTGATTTATTAATTCAGCACGATAATTTGCAACGAGCTTGTGCGGTGTTATTCGCGGCGGGCTATGGCCTGAGTCAATACACGGTGCAAACATGGTCACAACAGCGGCGCAGCGGTGGCGAAGTTCGCTTACAAACGCCCAGTGGCGCAACTTTAGAATTACATTGGTGGTTATTTGCGGGGCTTTGGTCGCGTTGGGCTGGCTTGCATAACTATCCAGCTTGGCAACTTCAGCAAGTACACTATCAAACATTTACCTTGCCAGTGTTGGAGCCAATCACTCAGCTTTTGCATACTGCCCATCATCTAGCAATTAGCAATCAATATGGGGCTGGAATTGGCCGTATGCTAACTGATATTGATCGCTTGATTACGACCTATGCATTTGATTGGCAACAGGTTTGGCATGAAGCGCAACGTTGGGGCTTGGCACATATGCTTTGGGGCGGGTTGCGTTTGGCTGAACAATGGTTTAATTCAGCAATTGAGTGGCATTGGCAGCCAAGTGCTTGGCGCAAAGCCTTGCTCGAACGCTGCTTACCAAGCCAAAAACTCTTGTGCGGGTTAGATCCGCGCTTGCAACGCTGGTGGCGTTATGCAATTTTGGCCAGTGCTTTGGATTGAGTTCGAGCGTAATCTAAGCCTTCTTGCAGGGTCGCGGCGCTGGTAACACTTCCTAATTGCAAGTTGCCGTTGGCTAAACTGGCAGCAACATCAGGCCGTACTCCCACTAAAATCGTTTTCGCCCCCAACAACTTCAAGGCCTCAATAATGCGAACCAAGCTCAGCGCAATCTGATCGTCGATCAGCGGCACGCCCGTAATATCAAGCACCAAATACCGCGCCTTGAGTTGACTAATTGTTTGTAGGGCTTGGTTGCGTACATCATTAAGCCGTTGCTGATCGAGCGAGCCGACCAAAGGCAGCACCAGCGTGCGTTGATCGATTGGCAAAATTGGCACCGATAAATTGCGAATAATCAGCCGTTGGTGTTCCACCTCGGCTAATAAACGGGTTTGTTCGGTGTTGGTTTGCTGCAATTGCGAGAGCGTTAATGTTCGTTCAATAATTTGTTGCTCCATCACCGCTTGCGCTTGTAATAGCTCTTTTTGGGCTTGGGTTGCCTTGAGAAAATTATTGCGTAGGCGTGACTGAAACAGATTCAACACTAAAAAGGCAATGCCTGCTAAAACTGCCAAGCCGACAAAATCGCTTATTTCCATGCTTGGCATAACTGCTTGATGAAATAGGTTAACGTTGTAGGCCAAGATTGTTGCAAGCAACATACACAGCCAAGCGACCACACTGAGCACTCGCGCCATCGTTTGCTCAAGATAAAGCATCGCCAAAATCAAGGCCAAAATCGGCATCATCAAAATAACTGGCAAAGCAAACGGATTAGAAAGCGCCATCATAATACATGAGCCGAGCATCGCTGTGGCGACCAACAGCATCGCTTGCGGGGTGCGACCACGTTGATTAACCAGATAGCTCGCAGTTAAAAATCCCAATAAGCCAAGTAAATTGGCCAAATGTAAATAACGCGCAGGCTTTGGCGCAAGGATTTGCAATCCAATGTCATAGCAAATAAATGCCAAGAGGAAAATCAATGAACCCCGAACAATACGGGCGAAACGTTGTTGTTGCAGACGATCATTATCAAGCTCGGCCATGAGCATATTCCTATAGCTAGCTAGCTGAATATGCTCATTATAGCGGGATCAAAACAATTATTCTATCCACAAAGGGCTATTTTGGGCTAGTACTGAGGCGTTTTTAAGCTAAAGTATAGGAGCATCAAGGATGCTCCCTAGTATGAGAGCATCCTTGGCTGTTGGTTAAATGTGGGCTGGTTGTAGTTCGTTGGATTCAACGCCATGCCCATGCTGTAATTTGGCAGCACGTTTCAAACGCAGCGAGTTGGTAACCACAAAGACCGATGAGAAGGCCATGGCTCCAGCCGCCAAGAGTGGCGAAAGTTGCCAACCAGTCAGGTTGTAGAACAAGCCTGCGGCAATTGGAATGCCAATCACGTTGTAGATAAAGGCCCAGAACAAGTTCCAGCGAATCGTAGTCATGGTACGGCGCGAAAGTTCAATTGCCTGTGCCACGCCCACCAAATCGCCGCGCAACAAGGTGATATCGCTGGCTTCAATCGCGACATCGGTGCCTGTGCCAATTGCCACGCCAACATCAGCTTGAGCCAAGGCCGGAGCATCGTTTACGCCATCGCCAACCATCGCCACCAACGTACCATTGGCTTGCAATTGCTTGATCGTGGCAGCTTTGTCCGCTGGTAGCACATCGGCAATCACTTGCTCGACCCCAGCTTCGCGGCCAATCGCCTCAGCAGTACGTTGATTGTCGCCAGTCAGCATCACCACTTTTAGCCCCAATTTGCGCAATTGCTGAATAGCGGCTGGCGAACTGGCTTTGATCGTATCGGCAACTGCTAACACACCAGCAAGTTGTTGCTCAACCACCACAACCATAGCGGTTTTGCCTTCCGATTGCCATTGATCAATCGTGGTTTGGATGCTGCTCAGCTCGTAGCCTTGTTCGCGAATCAAACGCGGACTGCCAATCACCACCTTCTGTTGATTGACTTCCGCTTCGATCCCGCCGCCAACAATTGCCTTGAAGTTTGTAGCTTGACCAAGGGTTGCGCCACGGGCAGCCGCACCTTGAACAATCGCCTTACCCAAGGGATGCTCCGAACCACGTTCGGCAGTCGCAGCAAGGGCTAGCAGCGTTGCTTCATCACCCAAGGCTAGCACATTGGTCAGGGTTGGCTTGCCTTCGGTAATTGTGCCAGTTTTATCGAGCACAATCGTTTGCAACCGCACGGCGCGTTCAAGGCTCTCAGCGTTTTTGATCAAAATGCCATGTTGTGCGCCAACCCCAGTGCCAACCATAATTGCCGTCGGCGTAGCCAAGCCCAAGGCACACGGGCAGGCAATCACCAACACAGCCACCGCGAAAATCAGCGATTGCGTAAAACCAACGCCGCCAACCCAATACCACAGGCCAAAGGTCAGCAAGGCAATCGCAATTACAATTGGCACAAATACGCCCGAAATTTGGTCGGCTAGGCGTTGAATTGGCGCTTTGGAGCCTTGGGCTGCTTTGACTAAATTGACAATTTGCGCTAAAGCGCTGGCCTTGCCCACCGCCGTGGCACGTAATTGAAAACTGCCAGCATTGTTGAGCGTCGCGCCAAATACGCTATCGCCAACCCGCTTTTCAACCGGCAACGATTCGCCAGTCAGCATCGATTCATCAACTGCCGATTGCCCCATTGTGACCACGCCATCAACCGGAATTTTCTCGCCAGGCCGCATGACCACAATCTCGCCAGCTCGCACTTCAGCCACCGCCATTTCAACTTCAACCCCACCCCGCAGCACGCGGGCAGTTGGCGGCTGAAGATTGATCAAAGCGCGAATAGCTGATGAGGTAGCGCTTTTGGCTTGGGCTTCGAGATATTTACCCACCAAAATCAAGGCCACAATCATCGCGGCAGTTTCAAAATAAACGTGGCCGCTCAGTTTGAACAGCAGCACTGCCAAGCTAAAACCATAGGCAGTCAGCGAACCGAGGGCAATTAGCGTATCCATATTGGCGCTGCCATGCTTGAGATTAACCCATGCTCCACGAATAAAATCGCGCCCACTATAAAACACCACGGGCGTTGCCATCAGGCCAAACAGCCATGGCCAGAGGTTGTAGAAGGCTGGCATATCATGGCCCATGCCAGTCATATCGCGAGCGCTGCCCAGCCAAATCGGGCTAATTAAGCTAAAGTCGTGCATCATCGAGACGATCATCAGCGGCACGCCCACGATCAACGCCACAATCAAATTGGTGCGTTTGCGCTTGAGTTCAGCCTGACGTGCTTGAGTTTCGCTATCCTCAGCATCGTCATCCTCGCCTGTATCAATCACCCCATAGCCTGCTTTGGTCACGGCGGCTTTAATCTGCTCAAGGCTGGCTTGATCAGGCAGGTAGCGGATGCTTGCAGTTTCGGTTGCCAAGTTAACCGTTGCTTCTAATACGCCATCGACTTTGCGCAAGGCTTTTTCGACCCGCGTGACACAGGCGGCGCAGGTCATTCCGGTAATTGGCAGCGTGCGTTCGGCAGTAATCACGCCATAGCCGCCTTTTTCGACCGCAGCGATTAAGTTAGTTGGGCTAACCGCTGCTGGGTCAAATGCCACGGTTGCCGATTCGCTGGCTAAATTGACGCTGGCCTCAGCAACTCCGGTGACCTTCTTCAAATTGCGTTCGACGCGCGTCACACAAGCGGCGCAGGTCATTCCGGTTACTGGCAATGTAAGTGTCTTTGTATCCATACCATACCTTCAGATCTGGTGAGTTAAGCAGGATGACGGGCTGACTGGGCAACCCGACCTAGCCTCGAAACTTAATTTAAGGGAATTGTATTCGTAAATGGCGAAACATCGTAGCCTGCTTCGCTGATTGCCGTTACCAATTGATCGCGGCTAACTTGCTCGTTGCTTTCGACTTTGACGGTCTTGCTGGCCAAATCGACAACGACATTTTGAACTCCAGCAACTGCGCTAACTTCGTTGTTGATCGCATTAACACAGTGTTGGCATGAGATGCCTGGAACGTTGAAGCTTTCAGTTTTCATTGCATTACTCCTTATGATGTACCACCCCCCACCCGGGGGGTATGCATAAACCATAACACGCCATTTTGGGCTTGTCAACCGATGAAATTTTGAGGGATGAATTATGAAGGATGAAACACTAGACCATGAGCTAGAGGAATATACCTACTACTTGATTGATTCATTCATTCCTATAGCCAAAAGCCGATAGCCATTCTTCGTGCAGCTTCGTGTCCTTCGTGGATCAAACCCAACAACCTTCTAGTGCTTGACATTTTCGCCATGGTAGCGCAGATTGAGCCAGGATTCTTTTGATTTAGGTTGATCTATGAAAATTGGCTTTTTGATTGATGATCATATGCACCGCGCTGGTGGCATTCAGGTATATGTTCGTGGTTTGTACCATTATTTTCAAAGCAAAGGTCATGAGGTGGTGATTTTTGCTGGTGGTAGTCAGTTTGATAATAGCAAATTAGCTGAGCGGGTTATCTCTCTAGGCGTTTCAGTTCCCACCTATGGCAGCGGTTCAAGCACCTCACTGCCAATCTGCATCGAATCGAATCGACGCTTGCGCGAGATTTTGGCCGAAGAAGCTTGCGATGTCTTGCATGTGCAATCGTTGCACTCGCCGACCTTGAGCGGGCGGCTTTTGGCGAATTCCAAGGCTTGTCATGTTTCAACCTTTCATATTCGGGTTGATGAGGCTTGGAAATTGCAGGCCTTGCGATTGGCAACCGCGCTTGGCCCCGATTTGTATCGGCATATTCATGGGCGAATTGCTGGCTCACGGGCGGCGCTCGAAACGGCGCAGGCAATTTTTGGCACAAAAGCCGAATATACAATTATTGCCAGTGGCATCACGAGCGATCGCTTTGATGCAGCGGTGAATTTGCCACGCTTACATCAATATAACGATGATAAAATTACGCTCTTTACGCTTGGGCGCTTGGAGCAACGCAAGGGCGTGGAGTATCTGCTACGGGCTTATGCCTTGCTCCAAAAGGATTATCCCAACCAATTGCGCTTGGTGATTGCTGGCGATGGGCCATTACGCGAAGAATTACAAGCCTTGGCAGCCCAATTGCGATTGACTGATGTCGAATGGCTGGGCTATGTGACCGATCTGGCCTTGCCGCATTTGATGGCGAGTGCTGATATTTTTTGTGCGCCAGCGATTGGACAAGAGAGCTTTGGCTATGTATTGGTTGAGGCGATGGCGGTTGGCTTGCCAATTGTGGCGGCAGCCAATGCAGGCTATGCCGGAGTGTTGGCCAATCATCCAGGTAATTTAGCAGTGCCGCCGCGCGATCCACGAGCGATGGCTGGGGCGATTGCTAGTTTTGTTGCCAGCCCTGCCGCCCGCAAACGCCTGCGCCAACTTAATCTGCAAGCGGCTAAAGGCTATAGTTGGCAAGTGATTGGCGACCAAATTATGGAATTCTACAAAAAAACCATGGCGCAAACTGTGCAATAGTACCAAGTGCTTAGGCGGTTTTTTGTGTAGTTTGCATAACAGGTGCTTAATAATCTTGTGCTATAGTATGGCTATGCCAACGGTGGCAACGAACCCCAATGTGGTGGATTCTAACGATGAGCTATCTAGAGGAGGCGCATATGCGTTCCCATGATTATTCAATCGAAGAAGCCGCCGGATTAATGCAGCTCTCAGAAGATACCGTGCGGCGTTGGGTTAGCAAAAAGTTGATTGGCTCGTATCAACTTGGGCGTGGCTGGCGAATTTCCGAAGACGAGATTCAAAATATTTTGACGGCACGACACGAAATGGAGCAAGAACGCCAATTTGCCCCAAGTGCAGCCTAGGTTCCAAAATATCCTTGCAGACAACACAAAGCAGGCTGGATTCTTAGCGAATCCAGCCTACTTGTTTAATTCAGGCCGCTGAGAACTTAACCATCTCTGCCTACAAATTTATCTTGTGGCGATATGCACCGCAACCGCACCAAAGCCCAATTGCTTCCAAGTTACATCGTGCCAGCCACATTCAGTGATAATGTGGGCTAGCTCAGGCGGCTGCGGGAAGATCGAAGCTGATTGGGGCAAGTAGGTGTAGGCACGATTGTTGCCGCCCACAAGACTGCCAATAATCGGCACAATATTGTTGAAATAGAACTGATGGCCCCAACGTACCAAGGGATTTTTAGGCCGCGCAACTTCCAAGCAGGCCAATTTGCCACCTGGCTTGGTTACCCGTGCCATCTCGCTAAATGCCTGACGAATATCCACAATATTGCGCATCGCAAAGCCTGTCGTCACAATATCGAATGCTGCTTCCTCGAAGGGCAAGTGCATACCATCGCCATTGATAAAGCTATGGCCAAGCGTATCTTGCTCGCGTTTAGCTTGGCCAGCCTGCATCATCGCCAAGGTAAAATCGAGACCAACGACGCTGAGCTGGGGCATGGCTTGTTGCAAAATCGGCAGAAAATCGCCAGTACCCGAGCCAACATCTAAGGCCCATATCGCTTGAGGCTGTTTGATGCGCTTGGTTGCCCAACGCCGCCAGCCTTGATCCAGCCCAAAGGTCATCAGTCGATTCATCAGATCATAGCGTTGGGCAATCGCTGTGAACATGGCATTGACATAGACCGCCTTCTGATCGGATTGTGGCAAAACTGACATTATTCAAGCTCCAAGCCAGCCCATTGCTGGTTACGATCAAGCTCAGGGCTTAGCCCCAAGCCAACTAAGGCGCGGGCTGCCACAAAATCGACCACCTCGGCAACCGTAGTTGGGCGAGCATAGAAATTGGGCATTGGCGGTACAAGCCGCACGCCACGTTGGGATAACCGCAGCATATTTTCCAAATGCACGCTCGATAGTGGGGTTTCGCGCGGGACGACGACTAAGCGCCGTCCCTCTTTTTGGGTTACATCGGCCACCCGTAGCAGCAAATTATTGGCAAAACCAGCCGCCAAGGCTGCAACTGTGCCCATCGAGCAGGGCACAATTAGCATGCCATAGACTGGATACGAACCGCTAGCAATCGTCGCCGCTTGATTATTGGGATTATGCTCGGTGATCAAGCCTGAAGCCTGCCAACGCGCCACGGCTTCAGCCCAAGGATAGCCTTGTTCTTGTCGCCAAACGATCCGCGCCGATGACGTAGCAATCAACTCAATCGGGTGTTCCAAAGCAATTAAACGCTCGATCACCCGATCAGCGAGGGCCGCTCCGCTGGCACCACTAACCCCAACCACCACTGGCAAACGCTTACTCATCGTCCCATAGCTCCAATAATTCGCGCCATTCGTTTTCAAGTTCTTCGCGACGAGCAGCATAGTAGATATGATCAACGCCATCTTCATCGCGATAGACCAGATCGACCTGTGAGCGCATTGGCCGCATATAGCCGATGTTGCCCCACCAACGGACTGCCGCCTCATCGATTGGCAGATCTTCGAGGAACATTCGCGCGGCATATTCGCGGACTGTGCCTTGCTCAAGATCTTGGTCGCGCCACGGGTCGCTGACCTCGCCACTGCGCAAATTGCGGAAGCGGAACGAGCGGCCAAAATCGCTTTCTTCCATTGCCACAACTTCGATGCCAGTGGTTGGCGGCTTGACCCGAATCAAATTGAGCCATGCTTCGGTCAATTTGGCGCGAGTTACGTCGTTGAAGGTTTGGAAATCTTCATCTTCTTTATTTTTCATGGCCAGATCGAAGCGAATTTTTTCGTCGTTGCCGTAAATTCGCCACAGCCCGCCGCGCCCTTTCCAACGATATTTGCGATCGCCCCAAGGCATCCAATCGTCTTCGCCGTCGGTTTGCGCATCGTCGAGGGGAGCAGTAAAGCCGCGTGGCACACTAATGGGCGCGTGATCATCGTTGACATTCAGATCAACGCCGAAATTATCGTTGATGCCCAATAACGAGCGCCAGCCTTCGCCGAGACCCCATTCGGAAACACCATAGAAAATATGGTCGATCACACCTGAAGCATCGCGATGAATCAGATCGTATTTGGTGCGATTGCCTTGTTGGAAGGTACGCCACACACCGAGCCGCCCATACCAACGCACATCTTCGTTGAGGTCAATTTTGGCATCGCGCAATTCTTCGTGGCGAGCGATGGCATAAGCCCACAAACCTTGAGCACGATCACGCTCAACCCCAGTGGTAGTGCGCAAGTCACGCACTTCATAGGTCCAAACTGCGTTGCGTTTTTGTTCGCTAACGATCTCGACCCCAGAGCGTGGCAATTCTAAATCTTCGCCATTATCGAGTGGCGACATAGTGCTGCGAACCAAGGCTCGGCGGGCAAGTTGCAATAATTCTTCGCGATTGGCGACGTGAGTTTGATCGTCGCGGCGCACATAGACTGAGCCATTGCTAGCGACGTAAGGCGGCAATTCTTCAGTTTTAACTTCGATCCGCACCACATCACGTTCTTGATATTGCATTAATTCTAGGCTGAGGCTGGGCTGAGGGTCGAGATGTTGGGCTACGAGTTGCTTAATTTGCTCGCTAATCACAGTTGGCGAGACATTTTGCTCACCATCAGTACCGATTAACAAAACCCCGCCGTCGGCATTGGCGAGGGCGGCAATATCGTGCCAAGCTTGCGCCAAATACTCCTCGGTTGCCGGCCGGGCAATTAAGTGGCGCGAATCGCCATTCAGTCGCACGTTATCAATCTCCCATTGCTTTTGGTCGCGGCGGGGCACGCGAACCTTATCGATTTGCTTGCTATTGAACAAGGCTTTGAGCGCATCAAACGAGGCTTCGGGCAACAAGGCCTCGAAATAGCGATCGCCTACGCCATAGACTTTTTTGCTTTCTGGATTATCGGCATCAGCCCGACTAATGCGATGGGCATCGGAGCCTTGAATGCAAAACATTGGCCGTTCGTAATAGGTATGTTGGCCATTGTAGAAATTTGGGCTAAGGTAGCTCTCGTGCGAAGCGTAGAAATGCACAAATTCTAAGGCGTGCAAATAGGGGCTTTGGGTGGCCGCGACGCGTGATTGACCGCTATTGCCAAAGCGAATTGACTCGCTGACCACGCCAGCATGGGCATTGACATGGGCGGCGATAACAATCCCGCCAGCGCGATGAATAATTTCGTAGGCTTCGGTCACATGTTTGGTGTTGGAGATTGAGCACGAGCCAGCTTTTAATTCTTGGGCGGGAATCCCCAATTGCAACAAAACCGCTTCGAGCACGCTCAACGGGGTCTTAGGGGAAAAGAGCGCCAAAATATGTGAGCCATAATGGCTAGTAAACTCAAAACCTGGCAGCACCGTCAATTGAGCCAGCAATTGTTGATATTCGCCGTAGCGTTCGCGCTCCTCGGGCGTACAGCGATCAGCTTGGACAAAACGTTCGAGTAAGGCTAGCTCATCGCGAAATTGTTCATAGCCGCGAATCGTGTTGTGGTCGGTAAAGGCAATAATATCGAGTTGGTGGGCGGCAGCAGCCCGCAAAATATCGAGATAACTTACCTCTGGTTCAGCATAATCTTCAGATGCTGGTGTATGGATATGTAAATCTAAACGCATCCATCGCTCGGAAATCGCAGATACCTGCTCATCGCTAAAGGTCATTTTCCGTTTTACTCCATCAAGATCAATGTTTTTATTTCGCCAAAAACTCTCGACTTCTCAAGCCGATTTTGCTCGTCATGATACCTCAATCTGCTCAGGGCAGCAATTTACTTAAAATTGACCAATCGATCGCAAATATGTTCTACTGTTTCCCGTGAAACCATTAATTTCTCACCAATTTGGCTTAGTTATCAAGAAGTTATCCACAGCATGTGGATAACTTCGGTTAATTGCTAATGTGGAAAAGCTGTGGGAAATGTGCATAACATAGCCAAATTAGGCATTAACGTTAATTCAATGTTAAGCAACCCAAGATCGTTGTGCATATGTTTCACAAGCCAACCGAAGCATTACCCAAAAAGAACAGCGCACCCTTTGGATTAAAGGTACGCTGTTTGATCAATCGGCTAAATGTTTCCCGTGAAACATTTAGGCCGAGTAAGCCCAAGCCTCGCCAGGTTGCAACGCAACGATTTCGGTATTGAGCTGAAGTTTGTTTAATTCGCTCTTCAAAGCTGCCGGGTTACCATGCAAGGCAGGGAATGTGCCATAGTGTTCAGGGATAGCAAATTTAGAGCCAATTAATTTGAGTGCATGGGCTGCCTGACGTGGCCCCATCGTATAAAAATCGCCAATTGGCAAGATTGTCACATTCGGCTGATAAATCTCGCCCATCAGGGCCATATCGCTATGCACACAGGTATCGCCAGTGTGATAAACCACGCAGCCATCGGAAAATTCGAGGATAAAGCCACAAGGATCGCCCAAGTAGAGCGAAATACTGCCGCTGGTGATGCTGCTGCTGTGGTGGGCTGTGGTTAAGGTTGCTTTGATGCCAGCAATCTCGATACAACCACCTTTGTTGAAGCCAATACATTGTGTCGCATCGACACCTTGGCCTTGCACCCAACCAATCAGTTCAACGATGCCAGCGACTGGTGCTTTGGTTTGCTGAGCCAGCGTGATAACGTTACCAGTATGATCCATATGGCCGTGCGTGAGCAAAATTGCATCAACGTTTTCGAGTTCGGCTTTAGCAGTCTCGGGAAAGCTAGGATTGCCCTCGTACCAAGGGTCAAGTACAATCCGTTTGCCTTCGGGCGTGACAAATAAAAAGCTGGCGTGACCAAGCCAAGTGATGGTTGTGTTGGCCATGAATTAATCTCCTTGCACACCAAAATACAGCTACTCACTAAAATTCTACCACAGCCGCTCGAACAACGGCAGGGTTTCCAAAGGCGCAGGGTAATTGTAGAGCCAGGTTTCGCCCTCGAATTTCTCACCAGTCCAATAATCGCGCCAACCACCTTCGGGTAAGTAGATGTCGCGTTGATAGTGGTTGGCTTGGAGCATTGGCGCAACCAAGTATTGCTCACCAAACAGCCATTGATCGCCAATAAAACGCGTACTGGCATCGTCGGGGTAGTGCCACCATAATGGCCGAACTAAAGGAGTACCGTCGGCAATTGTCGCTTGCAACAATTCGGCAATGTATGGCTCTAGCTCAGCGTGCAATTGAGCATAGCGCTGGCAAATCTGGCTGGTTTCGACATCGTACTGCCATGGCGCGATCGAAAATTGCATCGCTGGCAATAATGCCGTGACTTGCGTCCAACGAATCAGCAACTCGCGTTCGGGGAATTCACCGTTATAGGCATTGCCGCCGATCATATCGGGCAGCACATAGGGATAGCCGATCACGCTCATGGCGAGGGCTTGGGTTACGACCGCATGCAAGCCATTATCCATCCCCCAGCGGCTCCATTTATCCCACTCACGGAAGAAGATTGGCTGCTGTTGCGAGCGCCAACCAGTTCGTACCTCTGTCCATTGCCACGATTTGGCCACAAAGGCCACATAGCGATCACTATATTGGTTGGGACTCATGGGCAGTTGGGTTTTGGCTTCGGCGGGTAGAAAATTGCCTTCAGCCCCATCAAATTTAAAGCCATCGATGCCATACAAGGTTTGCAAGCGCTCTAAACCTGCTTGCCACCAAGCCAAGGCGGCGGAATTCGAGACATCCAACAAACCGCCCCAACCTTGCCACCAACGGGTTAAATAAGGTTGATCATTCGCAGGATGTTTGACCAAATAGCCGTTGGCAGCAGCTTCTGCAAAGGCCGCGCTCTTAGGATCGAAAAACGGTGGAATCCACAGGGTTACTTTATAACCAAGCTGATGCAATTGATCAACCATGGCCTTGGGATCGGGAAACTTGGCCCGATCGAATTCCAAGTCGCCATAAGCAGTTTGCCAGCGATCGTCGATCTCCAGCACCGAATAAGGATACTGTTGGTCGATAATTTCTTGAGCAAACGCCAAAGTCTGTATTTGATCGATATCCATTTTATAGCGTGCCCAGGTTGTCCAAATTGGCTTGCTAAACATTGCCAAGGGTGGAGCCGCCTTGGGATAGCCTAATTGTTGAATGACTTGTTGGGTTACAACGCTAACATTTTCAGCAATCAGCAGATCGAGCACCAAGCGCGTGCCTGCATAATAGGTTTCGCTGCCATCCAAGCCTGCCCCAAATGGGGTTGGCGAAGGAAACTGCACTAGCCGAATCACGCCCGCCGGATCGCTATCGATTGTGACATGCAATGGGCCGGTATCTTCGGCCACGATAAACGCCACGCCATTCGCGCCAATCCAAGCTGGTGTAACAATATTGAGTGTGCCATCATTGGCATGGTCATAGGTCATGAAGGGTTGGCTTTGCACCCCCGCCAAGTTAAGCGGCCAACTTTGAATCACTCGTTCGCCCATGCCATACCATGAGCCTGCTGGTTGAACACCAATGGCTAAGCCAATTTGGGCAACCTGATGTTTCACGTGAAACACCAAACGATAGCCTATTGCTGTCGTTTCGAGATTAAGCTCAAAGCTTTGGTTATCGAAACTGGTATATTGCACCGTATCAAGCTTAGTTTGCACCCCCAACGCTGCAAACTGCGAGCCATAAGCCTGCAAGTAGGGCTGAATCGTTAAGACCTCTTCGTCATCACGTTGAAACACCAATAAGCCTGTTGATTCGAGAGTGTATGCCATAAACGCCTCACGTAACGATCACTATGTTGCCAGCTATTATAGTTGGGGATGAAGAACATATATGAGGGGTCAGGGATCAGTAGTCAGGGATCAGGGGTGAGGTTTAACGTAGAGGCGCAGAGAACCAAAGGATGAGGGATGAGGGATGAGGTGTGTGGCATAGCGCAATAATCAAAATAATCTGTGGAATCTGTGGCTAAAAAACTTAACCTTCGCGTTCTTCGCGGTTTCAGTTCTTCATACTCTTCATGGAGCAAGCAACGTTTCACGTGAAACATGCAATTTTGCGCAAAATTCATACGCTTGAAACTTCGCTAAAATCGTATAATTCAAAACAAATAAATTCATTTTATCCTTCTACAAAAACCTATTTTATATTTATTTGTAAAGATTTTTATTTTATTTAAAACCTCGTTCGTTCAGTTGACAAAGTATTGGCTGTCGGCTATGATCGCAACACCAACAAAGTTTGTTTGACGACACAACAAATCGCGGACAACGCAGTTCAAATAAAACCCCTTACCAAAGGAGCCGTCCATGCGTGACACTGCCCATCGTCGGAGCCTGATCAGCCGTGTGCTGCTGATCATCATGCTGTTGTCGTTAATGATCCCCACTTTCAGCCAACAAACGCCTGTGGTCGCTGCCCAGCCTGCCCCGTTTGACTTGGCGCTCAATCAAGCCCCAACTATTGCAAATGCTCAAGTTAATTGGTGTTTCGCTGGCGGATTCCAAGGCTGGGACAATGCTGCAACACCCGCCAATGACGAAGGTCTCGCTGGCGATTTAGTCGCTGGCGATGGCATCTATTCATTGGATGTCGAGATCGCAACTGCTGGCCGCTCTGAATGGAAGGCTGTTGTTTGTGGCGATTGGGGGAATTCAGTTCCGGCTGGACCTAATGCTTGGATGAACACCACCCAAGCCAATCAAACCGTCAAATTGACTCTCGATACCAACAACTATAGCGGCAATGCTGGCAATCATGGCGTGCCAAGCAACAATATTATTCATGCCTACGATAGCGATTTTGCCAACTGGACAGCGGTTGGCTCGTTCCAAAGCACTGCTTGGGTTAACAACGACCCAACCACAGCCATGACCAATATTGGCAATGGCTGGTATTATTTGGCCTACTCTGTACCAGCCGCTGGTACATACGAAGGCAAAGTTGTGCATACCGGCGATTGGACAACCCAATATACTGGGGTTGGCCGCGCTGCCGATCAAGGCAATATCAGCTTTACCACCACCCAAGCCAACCAAATGGTGGTCTTTTTGCTCGATATCAACACCAGTCGCCTGACGATTCGCCCGCAAACCACTGGCAATGCAGGCCCATGGTGTGCTCCAGGTACATATCAAACCCCACAATGGCAAGAAGCTGGTAACCCCTTGGTCGATAACGGTACCCAAGGCGACTTGGTGAGCGGCGATGGAGTTTTCAGTCTTGATGTGGTGATTCCAACTGCTGGCACTTATGAATGGAAGGTCAATGCCTGTAATTGGGCGACCGCCTTCCCACCTGCCAACGCTTGGATTTACACCGACCAACCAAACCAAACAGTAAAATTGTTGTTTGATAGCAATAATCACGCTGCTGACAACGGCTGGGATTTGCTGCCAACTCAAAATGTGGTCAACGCGCTTGATGCAGCGGATGATTTCACAGTGGTTGGCGCATTCCAAGGCTGGAGTAACAATAATCCAGCTACCCAAATGACCCAAATCGCCCCAAATCAATATGTGTTGCGCTACACGATTGCAGCACCAGGCGATTATGCTGCGAAGTTCACCCGAACAGGTTCATGGGTCGAGCAATACAATGCCCAAGGTCGGGTCTTCGATGCGAACGATCCCGCACCCATCGGTTTTACCACCGTCAATCTCAATGAAACTGTGGTGTTCTATTTAGATAATCGCACTGGCCGCTGGGCAATTACGCCTCAAGGTGATGGTGAAACACCAGATCCACTTCCTTGCGACGGCGTGATCAGTCGTAATGCAATTGAACATCAGAGCCGCGAATCGCTCTATCGCGTGCCATTTGGCGCAGCTCCGCTCAACCAAGCAGTCACATTACGGTTGCGCACTGCCGCCCACGACATCAATCAAGCGCGGATTCGCTTGTATTACACCGCTAACAATGGTCAAAATATCCAACGTATGACTAAAGTGGCCAGCGACGAAACCTATGATTATTGGGAATACACAGTACCAGCCCAAACTGAACTAGGAGTGATTTACTATCGATTTATTCTTGATGATTGCGGATTAACCCTATTCTATGAAGATGATAATCGCTTCGATGGTGGCTTAGGTGAGGTGGTCAACGTCAGCGCTGATCGCTCGTGGAATATCTATATCTACGATCCAGCCTTTACCACGCCTGAATGGGCCCAAAACGCCACAATTTATCAAATTTTCGTCGAGCGTTTCCGCAACGGCGACCCTAGCAACGACCCAACTGGTGTAGCAACCGATACGACCTACCCAGGACGTGGGTGGTTCTACCCAACCGAGCGCGGCCATCGCTTCCCCGTCACCCCGTGGAACTCGATCGTGCCCGATCCCGAGCCATTCACCGACCAAAATAATCCATGGTGGTCAACTTATAGCAGCACCATGTATGGCGGCGACTTGAATGGGGTGCAAGAACAACTCGATTATTTGCAGGATTTGGGCGTAACCACGCTCTATCTCAATCCGATTTTCGATAGCCCATCCAACCACAAATACGATGGTCGCGATTATCGCAACGTGGATGAGGCTTTTGGTGGGCAGCAAGCCTTTGATGATTTGGTTGCCGATGCCCATGGCCGTGGCATGACTGTTGTACTCGACGGTGTGCCCAATCACGTCAGCAGCGATAGCCCCTTCTTTGATCGCTTTGGTCGCCACGCTGAAGTTGGCGCATGCGAAAGCATCACTAGCCCATATCGCACTTGGTTCTTCTTTGAGCCAGCCGCTGAGCCCGGCACAGGCGTTTGTGCTGGCGATACCAATTATCGTGGTTGGTTTGGCGTAGCCACGTTGCCCCAAATCAACACCAACCATCCCGAAGTAATGGCCTATTGGTTTGGTACGCCTGGAGGCAATCCCAATTTAGATAGCAACACCGCCAGCTACTGGGTCGATGGCACAAACAAAGCCGACGGCTGGCGCATCGACGTTGTGCCCGATGTGATTGGGGTCAACCCAACCTTCTTTGAAACTTGGCGCGATGTGATGAAAGCCGCCAATCCCGATGCTGTGCTCTACTCCGAAACCTGGAGCGAAGGCGATGTCCGTGATCGGGTACTGGGCGATGAATTCGATAGCACCATGAACTATCGCTATCGCCGCGCGGTCTTGGGTTTCTTGCGCGATACCCGCTGGGTCGATAATGACGGCGGCCAAGAGATCGATCCGCTCTTGCCTAGCCAATTTGTCAACAGCTTTGAAACTATCCGCGAGGATTATCCAGAGCCAGCCTACAATGCGGCCATGAACTTGATCGACAGCCACGATACCAATCGGGCAGTCCATGTGCTCAACGAATTGGGCTTTACTGGCACTGGCTACGATCGTCAACCAGTCGATAATTTTGTTGATGCGCGGCATCGTTTATCGTTGGTTGCCGCTTTGCAAATGACCTTGCCAGGTGCGCCAACCATCTATTATGGCGATGAAGTTGGCTTAACTGGCTATGGCTTCGATGTGCCACGCGACGATCCCTATAACCGCCAGCCCTACCCATGGACTGACGAAGCAGGTTACAACAGCTTGCCTGAATGGCGCAAAGCTGACACCAATTTGTTAGCAACCTATCAACGGCTTGGCCAATTGCGCCGCGATTATAGCTACCTGCGCACAGGTTCATTCGATGTGATGACCGCCGACGATGCCAACAAAGTTTTGGCTTATGGTCGCAAGGATGAAAACGGCGCGGCAATTGTGGTGTTCAATCGCGATAGCCAAGCTCATAGCATCGAACTAAACTTGGCTGGCTACGTGCCAACTGGTACGGTACTAACCCGCACCATGCCATTGACCCAAACTGGTTTATTGCCAGCAACCGATGTTACAACCTATACCTTCAGCGTTGCCCCACAAAGCGTTGGCATTTGGCTAACGCCTGATAGCGTTGATATGAGTGCCCCTGCTGCTCCAACCAATTTGCAAGTGACTAATCAACTGTCACAAAGCATCGAGCTTGGCTGGAACAACGTCGCAACTGCTGAAAGCTACAATATTTATCGCTCAATCGTTAGTGGTGGCGGCTATGAGTTGGTTGGCAATACCACCAGCACCAATTTCAGCAATGCCGATCTAACTCCAGGCCAACGCTACTACTACATTGTCAAAGCGGTGCGCAATGGCTTGGAAAGCGACGGCAGCAACGAAGTTTCGGGCTTGCCAGCCTATGTAATCAATTGGTCGAATCTACAATTCCCAACCACAATCAACCATACGATCAGCATTACCAACCCAACCACAAATATTTATGGTCGGGTATACATCGAAGGTGTGACCAGCGAAGCTGGCGCAACTCC
Source organism: Herpetosiphon gulosus (assembly GCF_039545135.1). Lineage (NCBI taxonomy): Bacteria > Bacillati > Chloroflexota > Chloroflexia > Herpetosiphonales > Herpetosiphonaceae > Herpetosiphon > Herpetosiphon gulosus. The sequence continues at coordinate 43,114 of NZ_BAABRU010000020.1, forward strand.
AAGCCTGTTGGCCGAAGTTGGTTATGGCCCCGATGGCTCACAACCAAGCGCCGCTAGCTGGACATGGTTCGCGGCTAATTTCAATGTACAAGATGGCAATAACGATGAGTTTGTAGGCAACCTGCTGCCCAACAGTATCGGAACCTTCGATGTAGCCTATCGCTATAGCACCGATGGCGGCACAACGTGGATCTATGCTGATCTCGATGGCTCAGATAATGGCTACTCACCAGCCCAAGCAGCCAGTTTGATTGTTGCAGCAAGCAGTGATACGACTGCACCGACAGCTCCGCTCAATTTGCGCGAAGTGCGGCGCTCAGCCGCGCAAATTGTGATTGGCTGGGATGTTTCAAGCTCCAATGATACCTATCGCTATGATGTGTATCGTGATGGCGACGCGATTGCCTCGGTATTGCATCCAACCACGGTCTTCACCGATACCGAAGTAACCGCAGGCATTACCTATACCTACCAATTGAAGGCGCTTGATGGTTCGTTCAATCAATCGGAATTCTCGAATAGCGTCGATATTCGTGCCGAGCAACGGGTGATCGATGTGACCTTCCGGGTCAAAGTGCCAGTTGAAACCCCAACCAACGAAAGCGTCTATGTCGCTGGCAATGATGGCACGGTTTTCAACGGCGCATGGACGGCAAACGGTCAAATCATGCAACGAGTGCTGACCGATACTTGGGAATTCAATAAACAAATTCTCGAAGGCACAGCCTTGGAGTATAAATACACTCGTGGCGCGTGGGAGCGAGTCGAATCGTGGGGCACGATTGAGGGCTTCAACAATCGCCGCGTAACCATTGAATATGGCAACAACGGCCATTTCGTTGTTGATGATACTGACACCAACTGGGGCACTGGCGACGATAACCGCAAGGCCGTCCAAGCTTGGCGCGACCCCTTGGTCAGCAGCAGTTCAATTGCCAATAACGCGGTTGATGTTGCGCCAACAATTCAGCCATCAATTACTTGGTCGCAAGTTGTTACCGCAACCACCCCGATCAGCCAAGTATTGGTCCTGACCAATGCCCAAAATCAGCCTATCGCTGGAACAGTGGTCGCTACCAGCCCAACAACCTTCAGCTTCATCCCCGCAGCACCACTGCCAAACGGAACCTACACGCTAACCGCATTCAATGTACGGCGGGTCATTGGTGATCCATCGCCAATGCAACAACGCTACGTTGTACGCTTCACCGTTGGCCGGAAAATCTTCCTGCCAATGGTTGGACGTTCAAACTAATTTCATTCTCCGCCCGCTAATTGAATACCGATAATGGTGTCGGGGTATTGTTGATGGCCTAGCCATCACGATACCCCGTTTTGCACCGCTCAATGCTGAGGCTCTGTTGGTCGTTGTGAGGATGGTCTAGGCCGCCATCGTTGTAAGCACCAACAGGGAACATAGGTAGCCGAGCGTTCGACGCTAGGTTTGGTGTGCCTAAAATTTGGCGCAAGGCTCCTATTGAAACGTTGGTGTTTCACAACAAATACTCTGAACAACGAAGTAAACGGAGTCATTAATGCTAAACAAACGATTTGGCGGATTGCTCGCGTTGGTGCTGTTGGCCTTGGCGTTGTTGCCAAATCCCAAGTCGGTCGCTGCTGGGGATAATAATGTGCATTGGGATGAGCTGTATCATGCTGCTCCCAGCGCTAACCCACGCGTTGAGCTTGTGCCAGGCGAAAGTTTTACCTTCCAACAAGGCGAAGCTAATGGCACGATTGTTTCAACTACCAATGTGCAAATTTCAATCTTGGCACTTGCTGGCGATCTAACCAGTGCTCAAATTCGCTACTGGAACGGAACCGAGCAAATTGTGGCGATGAGCAAAGTCAAAACCTTGACTGCCAGCTTTCGCAATACCGCCAGCACCAGTTACGATCTGTGGCGCGGCACAATTCCAGCCCATGCTGCTGGCTCAACCGTATATTATCGGGTTCGGGTGTATGATGGCAGTATTTTAGCCCTACTCAAAGCCCAAAATGGCAGCTACGTCAATCCACGTGGCCAACATGTGCGTGGCGCAAACTATGATCCCGATGATTATAGTTTTACGGTGCAAAGCGGCGGCACTCCCACAGCTACCCCGACGCTTGCTCCAACCGCCACCAACACGCCAACCAGAACGCCCACGCCGATTGGTACAATCAGCGCTACGCCGACCCCATCGCGCACTCCAACCGCTACTGCTACCAATACCCCAACCCCAACGGTTTCAGCCACTCCATCAGGGGCTTGCAACGGCGCAGCGGTCGGCAACAACACGATCATCAGCAACGCGATTTACCACGATAGCACCAACAGCGTGTATCGCGACCCACTTGGTTCGCTGCAAGCAGGCCAATCGGCTAGCATTCGTTTGCGCACCTGTAGTAATGATGTTAGCGCTGTGAGTTTATCAGTCTGGTTAACTGGCGCACCATTCAGCCAACCATCGTTCACCTATCCATTAAGTGTGGTGAGCAATGATGGAACCTACGCCATGTGGCAAGCCAGCGTGCCAGCCCCCAGCACTTCAACCGATCAGTGGTATCAATTTAAGCTAACCGATGGCTCGACGATTGGCTATTATGTGGTTGCCAACACCAGCAACACAGGCCCAGGCGTGTGGAGCGCCACCGCGATTGATCGTTCGTGGAGGTTAGGAACGGTTCCAGCGCCACCGCAAGATTATGCCGTGCCAACATGGCTGCAAGATGCAGTGATCTACCAAATTTTCCCTGATCGCTTCCGTGATGGCGATAGCAGCAATAACTTCAACAATCTGCGGGTCTATGGCCCAAACACATGCAACGGCTACAGCGGCGCAGGTGCACCCAACTGTTTGGCTTCGATTCATAGCAATTGGAATGAAACACCAACTACCCCGGGCTATGGCATCGATTTTTATGGCGGCGATTTGCAAGGCATTGTCGATAAAATCAATGCTGGCTATTTCAACGATCTTGGCGTGAATGTGCTCTATCTCAACCCAATTTTCGATGCTTCCTCAAACCATGGCTACGATACCAACGATTATTACGGCATCAACCCTCGTTTCGGCAATTTGGCAAAATTCGATGAAATGATCGCCGCCGCCGATGCCAAAGGCCTCAAAGTTATTCTCGATGGCGTATTCAACCATGCAGGTATGGATAGCATCTATCTGCAAGGCTACCCAGGCTACAAAACCGACCGCTGGACAGGCATCAACGGTGCTTGTGAATCGGCAGCATCGCCCTATCGCAGTTGGTTTACCCAAGGCTCGGCTGGCACTAGCGGCTCGTATCCATGTGCTGGCGGCTGGGGATGGAAGGGTTGGTATGGCTATGAAACTATTCCCGAATTTATCGAAAACGACCCAGTTAAGCAATTTTTCTATCGTGATGGCAGCGCTCAAAGCCCCAACGGTAAATCGGTTACCCGCTTCTGGCTCGAACGGGGTATCGCTGGCTGGCGCTTCGACGTAGCTCAAGATATTACCCACGCTTGGTGGAGCGATATGCGGCCCTACGTCAAAAATGGCTATGGCGATAGCGAAAGTTTATTGCTTGGTGAAGTCACTGGCGGCTGTGATTGGGGCTTATATCGCGCCTATCTCAACCAAAACGAGCTTGATTCGGTGATGAACTATTGTTTCCGTGATTGGGCGGTGAGCTTCGCTAATGGCAATACACCTAGCTCATTCGACAGTAGCTACAATGCTTTCCGTGCCCAAATGCCTGCTACCCCGTGGTTTGGCCTGATGAACTTGGTCAGTTCGCACGACTCAACTCGTGCCTTACGCTTGCTCAACGACGATAAAGCTCGCATGAAATTGATGGTGCTGTTGCAAATGACCCTGCCAGGTGCGCCATCGGTGTATTATGGCGATGAAGTTGGGGTAACTGGTGGCGGCGATCCCGATAACCGTCGCACCTATCCTTGGGCCGATAAAGGCGGCAGCCCCGATACGGCGATGTATGCCCATTTCAAGAAATTGATCGGTCTACGCCGCACCTATCCAGCGCTCAGCAGTGGCGATGTGGCAACCTTACTGGTCAATGATGCCAGCAAACTGTATGGCTATCGCCGCTGGAAGGGCACACAAGAGGCGGTTGTAGTGCTCAATAACGGCACGGCCAACCAAACTGCGACCGTCAACGTCAGCCATTTAGCCAACGGCACAGTCTTAACCGATGTCTTGAATGGTGGCAGTTACACCGTCAGTAACGGCCAATTGACCTTGCCAGTTTCTGCCCAATCGGGCGTGGTGCTGGTGAAATAATTGTTCCCTCACCCCAACCCCTCTCCTCGCTCTGCGGGAGCGGGGGCTAGGGGGTGAGGGAATTCAAAATTCCAGCTCGCTAGTTTCGAGCCAACCAAAACGTTGCCAGCTAATATAACCACGCTGATCAAACTCGATGCCTTCAGCTTCTAAGCGTTGACGTTGCTCAAGCGCCGTATGTTCTGGGCAATTGGTCGAAATCCGGCCCTCGCGATTAACCACTCGCCACCAAGCCACGTCAGGATATTGCTCATCCAAGGCATGCAAGGCTTTGCCAACTGCCCGCGCATAGCCAGGGTAGCCTGCTGCTAGAGCCAACCGCCCATAATTTACAATTCGGCCTGCTGGCACTTGTTTGAGGGTTTGATAAATTGCCGTCAAAAATTCTGTACTCATCGATTCGCTCACTGGTAGATTTCGCTACCAGCACTTTAGCATGGAACACAACGAAGTAGGGGTCAGGGGCTAGTTGTCAGGGGTTAGGGGATAGGAAGCTGAGAGATAGGAACCACAACACGAAGCGCACGAAGGGGTCAGGGTTCAGGGACGAGGGATCAGCTTTGCATTACCTCACCCAACCATAAATCCCTGACCCCTGATTGCCGGCCCCTGAATCCTAAAATACTCTCTGCGCCTCTGCGTTAAGGTTTGGATCTAGCGTCCACTATTTTCACGGCGAGCACGTGAGGCCGCATCAATCGTAACTGCCAATAAAAGCACCGAGCCAGTTACGATAAATTTGATCGATGACTTGAGCGCCAGCAAATCCATGCCATTAGCAATCGCCCCAATCACCAGCGCACCCAACAAGGCCGACCAGATCCGGCCACGCCCGCCAAACAGGCTGGTACCGCCGATCACCGCTGCCGCGATTGCATTCAACAACACATCGCCATCGCCTGATGATTGATTGGCCGCGTTCAAACGTGAGGCGGCCAAAATCCCGCCACAGGCGGCGAGTGCCGAAGCCAGCATAAAAATCGTAATCCGAATCCGATTAACGTTGATCCCTGCGCGGCGAGCAGCCTCGGTATTGCCGCCAACTGCATAGACATAGCGGCCAAAGCGCGTACGCTGAGTAATAAAATCAAAGATAATCAAGAAGGTCAGGAAGATAATGACTGCGCTTGGTACGCCTTGAATTGGGTTGCCAGCAGCGTTGGCATTGCGGTTGACGCTCATCATTGCAACCCCTGCCAAGACACTTGCACCAACCACGCCAACCCGCCAAAATACCCCGTTCAACGAGCCAGTTGGCAATTCAGCGGCGCGGCGGCTGCGATATTCGTTGAACACAATCAGGGTATAGATCACCACACTGACGATGCCCAAAACCCAGCCAAGCCAAATTGGCAGCTTATAGTTGGCAATATCATTAATAAATTTATTGGTGATGTTGATGCTGCCTGTGTCGCCAAGCACCCGTAGCCGTGACCCTTGCCAAGCTAGCAAGCCTGCGAGGGTAACCACGAACGAGGGCACACGGAAGGATGAAATCCACCAGCCTTGCAACAGACCAACCAAGGCTCCCACCACAATCGCCCCAATAATTGCCACGCCTGCGGGCAGATTATGGCGTGAAACCAACACCGCCATCACTGCTGCCGCCAAACCGCTAACTTGGCCAGCCGAAAGATCAACCTCGCCAAGCAGCAAAATCAGCACAACCCCAGTTGAAATTGTGCCCATCGCGGCAATTTGCACCATCAAGTTGGTCAAGTTGAGCGGCGTGAGAAAGTTTTTATTGATACTTTGAAACACCAGCGCAATAATAATCAAGCCAATAATCACTGGCAGCGAGCCTAGGTTGCCTTGGCGAAAGCGTTCGGCTAATGCTTCGCGCCAATTGTTAGGCGCAGCAGCAAGATTCGTCGGTTGCGTTTTCATCATTCGGCCTCTCCATAGGCATTGCTGGGCAGCATTGCTCCAGTAATCGCGCCAATCACTTGTTCGTTGGTACTACGGGATGTGTGGAAGGTAGCGACCCGTCGCCCCAGTCGCATCACAATGATGCGATCCGAGACTTCAAACACATCCGCAACATTATGACTAATCACCACCACAGCCAAGCCGCGATCACGCAAACGCATAATCAAATCTTTGACTTGGCGGGTTTGCTCAACACCGAGTGCCGCAGTTGGCTCATCGAGCAACACAACTTTGGAGTTCCACATCACCGAGCGAGCAACTGCCACCGATTGGCGTTGACCACCAGAAAGATTGGCAATTTGCACCCGCACACTAGGAATTTTGACGCTCAGATCGCGCAGCACTTCAGTTGCCCGACGTTCCATCTCGGTTTCATTCAGCAGATCGAGGGATTTAAGCCCGCTGCGGCGCACATTTTCGCGGCCAAGATAAAGATTGGAAACCACATCAAGATTATCGCACAAGGCCAAATCTTGGTAGACGGTTTCAACCCCGAGGTCGGTGGCATCGCGTGGGCTATTGACTGAAACGACCTTGCCTTCAAAGACATAATCGCCCTCGTCGGGTTTGTATGCTCCAGCGATGGTCTTAATCAGCGTCGATTTGCCTGCGCCATTATCGCCAACCAACGCCACCACCTCATTCGAGAAAACCTCGAAATCGACGTTGGAGAGTGCTTGAACTGCACCAAAGCGTTTGCTAATTTGGCGCAATTGCAAGACAGGCATCGCTGCTTCTGTTGCTGTCATGACATATTCCTTTTGCTGTGGGTCAGTGGAGTAGTCGCTGGGCTGGCTGTGTGAGCCGTGCCAACCCAGCGACACAGAGGTTAGTTATTGAATACCGGCATCAGTACAGGCCTTGGCAAAATCGCCAGCACAGATCTGATCAACTTTGTGGAATTGGTCTTTGATGATCGTGTCTTTGACGTTTTCTTTGGTCACAGCAATCGGGGTCAGCAAGATTGAAGGAACATCAATTTTGCCGTTGTTGACTTTGCTGGTGGCTTTGTCGGTGGTTTTGCCTTCGAGCAAGGCAAAGGCCAATTCAGCAGCGGCTTCGGCTTCAGGCTTGATGGCTTTGTACACAGTCATGTATTGGTCACCAGCCAAAATCCGTTGCACTGCCGCCAATTCAGCATCTTGGCCAGTGACTGGGGGCAATGGTGAGAGACCGCCAGCCTTCATGGCGGCAATCGCACCGCCACCCGTGCCGTCGTTAGCAGCATATACGCCATCAACTTTGTTGCCCATGCTGGTCAACGCTTGTTGCATTTGGTCTTGGGCTTTGTCGGGGCTCCAGTCGGGGGTGTCGTATTCATTGGCGATGGTCAATTTGCCAGCGCTAACCAATGGATCAAACACGCTGTGAGCGCCAGCTTTGAACAATTTAGCGTTGTTGTCGGTTGGTGAGCCGTTGATCATGACGATCGTTGGGTTAGCGATGCCTTGTTTGTCTAATTGCGCGACCAAGCTTTCAGCTTGCAACTTGCCAACTGATTCGTTGTCGAACGAAATGTAGTAGCTCACGCCATCTGAGTTGAGGATCAAACGGTCGTAGGCGATGACTGGTACATTTTGGGCTTTGGCTTTGTCGGCAATCGAAGCAGCAGCGGCTGAATCAACTGGGTCAAGCACCAGCACTTTTGCGCCGTTGGTCAAGGCTGCTTCTGCTTGTTGCAATTGCAAGCTTGCATCTTGATTGGCGTTGTTGTAAATCACCTGACAATCTGGGCAAAGCTCTTTCATTTTGGCTTCGAAGTAGGGGCGGTCAGCTGTTTCATAGCGGGCAGTTTTGGCATCGGGCAAGAACAAAGCAACGACTTTGCCGCCACTGCTGGTTGTGCCACCAGTCCCAGTGGTTGGAGCAGTTGTGGCGCTCTCGCTGCCACAGGCTGCGATCACACCAGAGATGAGGATTAACAAGAGGGAAGTGAATGCGCTACGCCGCACGTTCATAGAGTGGACTCCTTCGTCTGTTAAGACCTACAATCGTCATTGATACCGAATTGTGCGAACAAAAAGCCAACCAAATCGAACGAACCTGCTCCTTGTGAGAAGCGCACCAATGCCCTAGACCATCATCAAAGCTACGCTGAGCGAACCATTGCTTTTTTCTGTAGGTGTAGATTTGCCATGATGGGTAGTTGGTTGGTGGTGGGTTGCCTAAGTTGCGTAAATTCGCCGCTTATGGCACGATAGTATGTGCTGACTGATGTAACGCTAGTGTACGCCAAAGCTGTTGGTCAACAAAACCCCCAATCCCCCAATCTTCCTAGGGTCTTTCCCCTAGTTGAATGGGGGGATTTCCCCCTAAAGCGAGGATTTGCATGCAACTCAATGGCGAGCGTCAGATTCGAATTGTGGTAGCCGATGATCATGCGGTCGTGCGAGCTGGCATTTCAACCGCGCTAAGCGATTTGCCCAATGTTGCAATTGTGGCCGAGGTTGGCGATGGGCCTGGCGTTTTGGCCGCGCTCGATCTGCAACCAGATGCTTTGGTGATCGATGTCAGCATGCCCCAATTCGAGCCGTTGCAAACAATTCGCCAAATTCGCATGCATTATCCCCAACTCAAAATTCTGGTGGTCAGCGCCTACGATGATGATGTCTATGTGCAAGGGCTGTTGCAAGCAGGAGTCGATGGCTACCAACTCAAAGATCAACCGTTGGCTGATATTCGTTTGGCCTTGCAACGGGTGTTGGCTGGTGAACGTTGGGTTTGTACACCCTTGCTTTCTAAATTGATGCGCGGCGTGCCTGTAGTTGAAACTGGCATGACTCCGCGCCAACGTGAATTGCTGTGGTGTTTGCAGCAGGGCGATGATAACCATGCAATTGCCCGGCGGATTGGCCTAAGCGTCAAAACCGTTGAAAATCATCTTACGCGGCTGTATCGTCAAATTGCGGTACAAAGTCGGCTTGAAGCGGTGCATTATGCTGCTCAACACCCGCAATTGCCGATGATGCCAACCAGCAGCCAAACGATCGCCCCCAGCCAAGCCCTCAGTGTGTTGATTGTTGATGATAATTTGCGCTATCGCCAACACGTTAGCCGCATGATTAGCAAAATGCAGCCCAATTGTGCTGTGGTTGAGGCCGCCCATCAAACTGAGGCTATGGCGGCAATTAGCCAACGCTTGCCAGATTTGGCCTTGGTTGATGTGGTCTTGGGCGATGAAGATGGGATTAGTTGCGCCGCTCAAATTAAGCAACAATCGCCCAATACCCGTGTGCTACTGGTCAGCGCCTACCCCGACCGCGAGTTTCATCGACGCGGCTTGGCAGTCGGGGCAGTCGCCTTGCTCGATAAAAAAGACCTCGATGCGGCAGCTCTGCGCTTGTTGTTGGAAGATGTGTAAGCGAGGGGTCAGTTGTCAGGGGTTAGGGGTCAGGATTGAGATCCACGAAGGACACAAAGGACGAGGAGTCAGTTGTCAGGGGCTAGGGGTCAGGTTTTCTCTGACCCCTAGCCCCAACCCCTGCCCCCTAACTCTAGCCAATCCGTTCGATGTCACCCATATATGGCCGTAGCACTTCGGGGACGGTCACGCTGCCATCAGCATTTTGATAGTTTTCCAGAATTGCGATAATCACCCGTGGCAAGGCCAAGCCCGAACCATTCAGGGTGTGCACAAACTCAGGTTTTGCCCCAGCTTCAGGGCGATAGCGAATATTGGCGCGGCGTGCTTGATAATCGCCAAATAAACCACACGACGAAACTTCCAGCCATTCGTTCATGCCAGGTGCCCACATTTCCAAATCGTACTTGACCGTGGCAATGCCCAAATCGGCGGTACACAATTGCAGCAAGCGATAGGGAATCTTCAAGCCTTTGCAGACATCTTCGGCATTGCTAATCAGCGAGAATAATTCGTCGTAGCTGGTAGCTGGCTCAACCATTTTGACCATCTCGACTTTATCGAATTGATACAGCCGTTTGATGCCACGGACATCGCGGCCAGCGCTCATTTGCTCGTTACGGAAACATGGTGTATGCGCCACATAGCGTAAGGGCAACTGGGCTTTATCCAAAATTTCTTCGCGATGCAAGTTGGTTACTGGCACTTCAGCGGTCGGAATCAACCACAAATCGGTATCTTCGATATGAAAAATCGTGTCGGCAAATTTGGGCAAGTTGCCAGTCCCAACCATGGCATCGGCCTTGACCAAGTAGGGCACGGCCAATTCGGTGTAGCCATGTTGATCAACGTGCATATCGATCATCCAGCTAATGAGTGCCCGTTGCAAACGCACGCCCAAGCCCTTCATTACAAAAAAGCGCGTACCGCTCATGCGCACACCACGCTCGAAATCGAGAATCCCGAGGGCTTCGCCTAGCTCCCAGTGTGGCTTAACTTCAAAATTGGTTTCTTTGATTGTACCTTCAACTCGCACCACAACATTATCGTGTTCGTCTTTGCCAACTGGCACTTCGGGCAACGGCAAGTTGGGCAAATCGAGCAGAAGATTGTGCAATTCCAAATCGATTGCATTCGCTTGAGCATCGAGTTCAGTAATTTGATCGCCAACCAGTTTCATAGCGGCAATTTTCGCGTCGCGTTCAGCTTTATCTTTGGTGCGGGCAACATCTTTCGAGCCAGCATTGCGCTCGGCCTTGAGTCGCTCAACTTCGGTAATCGCCTCGCGCCGTTTAAGATCCAAGCCAATCACTTGATCAACTAAGCCTGGATCACGGCCAACTTTGGCAAAGCCTTCGCGTACCAGCTCGGGTTGTTCACGAAATAAACGAATATCAAGCATTGAAACACTCCTTAAACTATGCGTCGGCTGACGCAGCAATATGATCTAATTCCTCGATTGCGACGACAATTCCTGGCCGAATCACCCCAAATGCCACATGAAAACGGTAGGTTTGGTTAGGCTTGGGCAGGGTTTTGCTGTGTTGGTCGTTCAGCAAAAACATATATAAGCTATCGCGGTGCAAGGTAGCCGAAACTGCCTCGGAACGATGCACTTTGACCTCATTGACACTGCCTTCGAGTGTTTCGACCTTGGCTTTATTGAGCCGCTGACGAGCAAGCGCTCCGTTGATCGCGCTAACCAAGGGAAACAAGGCAATTGCCAAGGGAACCCAAAATTGCCATGAATCAGTGCGTTGGGTCAGGGCAAACACCAAAAAGAATCCCCCAAAGGCTAGGCGAATCCAAATATCAAAAATCGAAATTTTCAAAATGCGTTTAATTTGATCAGGGTGCAACTCGCCGCGCTGATTGCTTGGCAACTCGGCTTTAATGCCCCAAACCAGATTAACCGCTTGGGTTTGCGCTACTTGAGCATTATGTTCACGAATTTTGGCTAATTCCTCGCCAGTTGGGCGTTTGGATTGACGCTTGCTCATGCTGTTTCAACCGCCACGATAATGCCCATGCGTGAAACACCTTTGGCCACATAAATTGTGTACGTTTGGCCAACGTGCAGCGGTTGGTGGCCCAATTTGGCCAAGAGTGCATACGAACGCTTATTAATCACCAGCTCTGATTCAAACATGGCAAATGGCACTGGCCGAATTTTTTCGAGTTCGCCGGTAATCGCTTGCACCACGCCAGCCTTGAGCGCAGCTTGGCTTTGGCGACGAACCCAAGCATTGATAATTAACACACCGCCCAAGCCTGCAACAACCCAGCCCAAGGTATCGAAACGCAATGTGCCATAACTAATCAGCGCCAAGCCAATGAGTAGCATCGGCAAAAATGGCACGCGAAAAGCCCGCATCGCTTGGAGTTGACGTTGTTGGTTGGGCGCTAAACGCCCCTCGTGATTATGGATTAGGTCGGCTTGATCGCCTCGAATAATCATGCAGTTTCCTCTGGTTCTGGCTCATTCAGCGCTTCGGCCACCAAACTGCGGTATGGTTGGGGAAGCTCGCTCAATGACTCATAGATGACTGTTTCAACTTCGTACAAGCGGCGTTGACCACGCCGTAATACTGCAAAATCAATGGTTTGTTGGCTACCATGATGCTGAATTGCTTGACGAATCCAGCTTTGGAGCACGCCCTCACAATGGGGACAAATTGATTTAAGCTCGCCACTATCGCTACTAGCTTGAGCTACCGATGCTAAAAACGCTGGCATTTTACTAATATCTGGCAGTGCATGACTAAAATGACATTGTTTACAGCGAACCACAATCGATTCTTGGTCGGGTTGGGCAAAATGGGTGGACACTGGGCGTTCCTTGGCTGGGTTCAACAATTGGTACGATGGCTGTTGCATGCCACCGCCCCAAGCCAAGCGACTAAAAATCCACAGAATAACCACCAAACCAACAATACTGCCGAACGTTACTAAGCCGATTTCCCATGACATAACAAACCTCAACGCTTGGGTTGGGCGAAAATTTCGACATTAAAAACGCCCCTCGTCCCTAGAGAAGGACGAAGAGCGCAAAAGCTCTCGTGGTGCCACCTTCGTTCGTCGTTGCATGCAACAACCTCGAAAAGCTTGCTAACGGAAGCAACCCGAACGCGGGGCGTTACGACTCAGAAATTGGATAGATTGGCAGTGTTCACCGCAATCCCAGCAGCTGCGGCTCTCTGAAGAACAAATGAGGCTCAATCCACGGATTTCGTCAACATCAGTGGCGTTATTATACCACGAAGGCTTGGTAGCCTGTGAGACCTCACGGCGATTGTCACCCAGCCCAAAGCCTGATTTCCGTGAATGAAATAACCAATCTTCGCTTGAATAGCTCTGCGATTGTCACGTATGATGCTTGTCAATCAAGCAGTGTATTGCAATCGAGGAGGCCTTGAATGCAACGAACCCCAGTCTCGTCATCAAATCTTGCCTCAGTTGGCTATGACCGCACCAGCCAAACCTTGGAGATTGAATTTCAAAATCGCTCAATCTATCAGTACTTCAATGTACCCGAGGGTGTTTATAACGAGTTGATGCAGGCAGCTTCGCTCGGCAGTTATTTCAACGACTGTATCAGAGGTGCTTTTAGCTATCGTAAAGTTTCGCGCTAAAAATGTAGCAGGGCTAGCGATTACTAACCCTGCTACATTTTATACCAATTGTTAGCTCTACCTACACATCCAAATTCTTCACGTCGGCGGCGTGGGTTTGGATAAAACGCTTGCGGGGCAACACGATTTCACCCATCAACATCGAGAAGGTTTCATCGGCTTCCATCGCATCTTCAACGGTCACTTGTAAAATCATGCGATTGCCCGGGTTGAGCGTGGTGTCCCACAGTTGGTCGGGATTCATTTCGCCTAGCCCTTTGAAGCGCTGAACGGTGACTTTAGTGCCGGCTGGCAATGAGCGAATGTACTCATCGCGCGTAGCTTCATCGTAGACATATTTGTAGGCCTTGCCATGTTGTACGCGGAACAACGGCGGCTGGGCTACATACAAGTGCCCGTTGGTGATCAAATCGCGCATATGCCGGAAGAAGAAGGTTAGCAACAAGGTACGGATGTGGCTGCCGTCAACGTCTGCGTCGGTGTTGTGGGCATACAAACCACCAGTACCACACAGAAAGTTTTCATCTTCTTCGACTGAGAAGTCGTAAACGAACTCGCCAGTTGGAGCCAATTCTTCAACTGCCAAGACTTCTAAGCCAACCATATCGTCGCTCAATGGCGTGAAGGCTTGGGCTTTGGTCGTTGGTTTGGCCAAATGTGCTTCGACTTTAGCCGCCAAATGATGGCGCTGCCAAACGCCACGCAATTGCTCTAGCTGCTGCTTGCCACTAATTGCAATGTTGTAATAGTCGTGCACGGTTTGAATTGACGCATCGGCTGGTAAGTTGGGCTTGATATTGCTAACACCAGCGAAAACGCCAAGCTGGCCAAGCAAATAGAGCAAGCCATCTTTGAGTTCGGTTGAGTTGGTGGTCATGCTGATTGTACTATCGCAGAGTGTGCCATCGCCAAGGAAATAGCCTTCGAGATAGCTGCGCTGCAAATCGTTGCTCAAGCTGAACAGCATATTTGGCACTCGTTTTTGATGGGCAACCGCACCCAAGCCCAAGGCTCGAATCAGTCGCGCTGCCAAAACGCTATGGAAATAGCATTTGATCCCGCCATTATCGGGCGATTGATAGAAGCGTGGGGTTTCACCAAAGAGTTGTTCAATCGTGGTTTTTAGCTCGTCGAAGAAGGCTGCATCTTTTTGGCCCAGCGACAAACTGACTTGATGTTTGCTCAAGGAGCCTTCAGCGGTGAACCAGCCCAAGAACCACAGCAATTCTGGGGTGATGCTCAGCATGCGTGGGAAGGCCCGATCGTCGTGGGCTTGCGGTACAAGCTCAACTTCACGATCAAGCAAATCTAGCTCGTCGCTGCTGAAACTATCGAAGGCTTTGTAGTTGCTCACTTCACGCCAGCGGGCATTGTTGCTGCTATCATCTTGCAGCAATAAGCGCTCGATCTTCGATGGCACAAGCTCGTAGCTGATGGGTTCTTCCCAGCCAATCGTTGCCAAATATTCATCAAATTGCGATTGAATAGGCCGCAACATGCCACGTTCCCATTGGCTAATCGTAATCGCTTGCTTGACTCCCAGCCGTTGGGCAACCGCTTTTTGGCTGAGGCCATTAGCTTGGCGATATTCAACCAAACGTTCCCAAGCAGCAGTATGCAAACTGATCCGCGCTTCGTTCCATTGTTCTGGCTGCGAAACGTTGTTGAGCACCCGCTGGGCTGCGATTGTGCGCACGCTTTCGCCGCGCAAATACAGGTTATCAATCAAGCCTGCTTCAGCAAACAGCTTCACAAGGTCGATTTCGCGAGGTTGGCTGGCTGGCCGTGGAATCCGACGGCTAGCAACCAACTGATCGCCAAGTCGAATCTGGTCGCCTTTTTTCAACACAGGCTGGCCATTTTCGAGCACAAAAACGCTATGCGAGGCCGTTACTTTGACTGAACGGCCATAGCGCGTGGTCAGTTTGTACATTGGCTCATGGTTGGCATGGCGCATCACGGCTTTGAGTGGGCGGAAGCGGGCCACATGACGCTTTTGATCAAAGCTGATCACTTCGTATTCGCTGGCGCTACGTTGACCTGCAATACATTGATCGATAAATTCGCCGATCCGTACAAACTCGGTATGACCTTGTGCATTACGAATCAAGGTTGGCTCATCACCAGCCACGCTCATAATCAAAATGCGATGATAGCGCAAACGCGAAATATCAAATGTTTCGCCAATACCTGTGCCAAGCGCGGTAATTAATGCTCGAACTTCATTATTCGCCAGCATTTTATCCAAACGCGATTTTTCCACGTTCAGAATTTTACCGCGCAGCGGCAAAATCGCTTGGAAACGGCGATCACGGCCTTGTTTTGCACTTCCTCCGGCGCTGTCGCCTTCGACGATGAAGATTTCGCAGTGAGCTGGCTCTTTATCTGAGCAATCGGCCAGTTTGCCAGGCAACGCAAAGCCTTCGAGTGCGCCTTTGCGTTGCACCAAATCGCGGGCTTTACGAGCGGCATCGCGGGCGCGTGAGGCCAACAGCGATTTCTCGATAATCCGGCGGGCTTCGTTAGGATTTTCATCCAAGAAGGCCGATAATGCTTCGTTGAGCACGGTTTCGACGGCAGTTTTCGCTTCAGGCGTTGCCAGCTTCGATTTGGTTTGGCTTTCAAATTGTGGGCGAAACAGCTTGATGCTGATGATCGCGGTCAAGCCTTCGCGCACATCTTCGCCTGAAAGTGCATCGCCTTCTTTGAGCAAGCCTTTGTTACGACCATAGGCATTGATCGTTCGGGTCAAGGCCGCTCGGAAGCCAGTTACGTGCGTGCCGCCATCGGGGTTGGCAATATTGTTGGTAAAGGCTAAAAGATTTTCGTTGAAATCGCCAGTATATTGCATTGCAATTTCAACATTGACGTTTTCATAGGGCTTTTCGACGTAAAACGGCTGAGCCAGCACTGGGCCTTTTTCGCGCGTCAGATGGCGCACGAACGAGACAATCCCACCATCGAAATAATAAGTTACTTCGCGATCACTGTTATAATCGACCAGTTTGAAGCGCAGGCTCTTGTTGAGGTAGGCCATATCGCGCAACCGGTTGGCCAAGGTGCGATAGTTAAAATCAACCGTGGTAAATAATTGGGCATCGGGCTTGAAGATAATCGTTGTGCCAGTGCCTTCAGCATCGCCAACCGCTTTAACTGGAGCTTGGGGCATGCCTAGGCGAAAATCTTGTGCCCACAGCTTACCATCGCGTTTAACTTCAGCCCGCAAAAATTCGGAGACGGCGTTAACTGCCGAAACCCCGACCCCGTGCAAGCCGCCAGAAACTTTGTAGCCCTGCGAGCCTTTGAATTTACCACCAGCATGCAGCTCGGTGAGCACAATTTCCAAGGCCGAGCGACCCTCGACTGGGTGAATATCGGTGGGAATCCCGCGCCCATTATCAACGACAGCGATTGATCCGTCAGTCCGCATCTCGACGATAATCGTATCGCAGTAGCCTGCTAAAGCTTCATCAACTGAGTTATCGACAACTTCATAGACCAAGTGATGCAAGGCTGACGTGTCTTGACCACCGAGATACATCCCCATGTTTTCGCGTACTGCTTCCAAGCCGCGCAACATTTGAATCTGAGCGGCATCGTATGTACTCTGATTGGAATTTGTCGCCATCGAATCGAACCTCACTTTTGTGTTAGGGCAACAGGAAAACGGTGGGCAAGTGAGCCAACACGTTCGCTATAAAAGGCTAATTTTGCTGCTTGTAAACTACAGCTGAGCAACCCAAACAGGGCGCTAGCAGCCATAATGCTGATCAGATCGTTGGCTAATGGCCGTAGTAAAAAGGCCGTGCCATGGATCAAAACGCCACTCGCGATGATCAGCGGAAAGGCTTCGCGGGGCTGTTGACGAACGAGATTATAGCTTTGGTAGAGAGCCACTAAGGCTGATTGTTGGCCAATAATAATCGCTGCTGGTGCAAGGCTGGCATAGAGCCACAGCGCAATCAGCATCACGCCAAATGCTGCCAGCACCAGTTGTGCACCAAATGCGCTGGCCGAAAGCAGAAAGCTAGCAGCCACAAACGCTGGAATCCCAAAGAGTAACCCAAGCCCAACAATAATCAAGCACATCTTGGTCAAAGCCCAAAGTTGCTTAGGCAAAGCCGATAATGCTGGTTTGGTTGTACCGAGATGCTGCCCGAGCCAGAACAAAACTAAGGTGCTTAGCCCTAAACCAGCGATGTTCAGCCCAAGCACCAACAATAACGTCAACCAACCATTGAACAACCATGGTGCGCCAGCGTAAATCGAGGGCGTAGCATCGCCGCTAAACAAACTGGGTACGAGGTAGGTACCAACAGCGCTCGAGCGTAAATCGATGGTTTGCAACAATTCGTTAGCCTGCGACCAAAGCTGTTGGCCTTGGGCTTGGCTAAAACGGCTGATGACGCTACCAATGCTCGCAAGCCAGCGATTGGGTGCTAAAGCTGGCAGCAGCGTGAGCCATAGATCAAGCAAAATTGGCATTAAAATAACCCAAGGTGCTCGACGAACGACGCGAAATCCTTGGCTTAGACGTTCCGGAAGATTCCGCCGTTGTGGCTCTTGGGCTTGTGGTTGTAAACGTCTATTCATGGCTCTATTATACCACAAAAGCCCTATTATAACATAATATTTTAGCACAAATTTTCGATATTTAAAGCATAGAACCTATTTGATCCACGAAGAGCACGAAGCGCACGAAGCGCACGAAGGCTAAGTTTTTAGCCACAGATTGCACAGATTATTTTGATTATTGCTCTAAGCCACACACCTCGAATGCTCATCCTGTTGGAATTTCATCCCTCATCCCTCATAATTCATCCTTTGGTGCTCTGCGTCTCTGCGTTGAACTTGATTGTTAATTCCTAGCCCCTGATTCTATGCTCTATGTTCTATGCTCTATCCCTCATTGCAGTTAGCGCAATTCAACCCCAACCAGTGGTAGGAAGAGATCAGGCAGGTCAATTGGTTGGGTCGCGGTTGGCGTATTGGTTGGCGAGTTCGTCACCGTTGATGTTGGCGTATCGGTCGGCGTATTGGTCGCGGTTGGCGTTGCTGTATTGGTTGGCGTTAACGTAACGGTTAGGGTATTGGTTGGCGTATTCGTTGATGTGTTGGTTGGCGTGTTGGTGGCCGTTGAGGTCGATGTAGCGGTAGCGGTGTTGGTTGGTGTATTCGTAGCGGTTGCCGTTGGGGTGTTAGTTGCGGTCGGTGTTGGCGTGGCAGTGGTGAGCACAAACCGACAGATTTGGAATGATTCGTTGCGGCTGCTCATGGTAAAGACATTATTAGCAAACTGCCGACCGCCCACCACAAATACGGTGTCGTTAATGCTATCGGCCTCGGCTCCATAGCGTGAGCTATTCAACAACACTTCTGACCATTGGTTGGTCTGTTGATCGAAAATAAGGCTTGAATTCGAGGCTACAACTGGCATTGAATAGCCTGTGGTAATCACAAAAAAACGATCAAGAATTTGGGCATCACCACCTTGCATTTGGCGGCGGGGCAAGTTGGGCGCAGGCATCCAAAATCCAAGATTCGCATCATAGATCTCCATAGTATCCATGGCGGTTTGATTGCTGATCGTAGCCGTACCGCCTGCAACATACATTTTGTTGCCAATTACCCCAGCCGAAGCAAATGCGCGGGCAGTGGTCATCGCTGGGCCAGCATTCCATGTTTGGTTAACAGGATCAAAAATCCAAACGCTGGCTAAGGCATTGCTACCATTCGAGCCACCAATAATATAGAGTTTGCCATTAACAACTGCCGATTGATAATAGGCCAATGCGATCGGCAAACTCGGGCCGTTGCGCCAAGTATCGAGTGTTGGCGAATAAATTTGTAAACTGCTAATCAAACCTGTCGTGGTCGAGCCACCAGTGGTATAGCCCCCAGCTACATAAATTTCGCCGTTGAGGGCGGCTGCATCAGCCCCAAACACTGGCGTGGTCATAGCCGCCCGTTGTTGCCAGCTGCCAGTAATTGGCTGATAGCGCAGGGTATTCCCCAAAGCAGGCGAGTTGTTATTTGGCCCTTGACCGCCAATTTGGAAGAGTGCCCCGTCAGCACTAACTACCGATGAATAACGCGCAGCAACCAACGAATCCTCGCGATCAACCCACTGCCCAAGGGCACAATTAGTCACAATCGCCTGATTCAGATCAACCAAAGCATTGCTCAATTGCAAGGTCGTTTGATCGCTGCTATGCGGCTGGGCTGTTGCTGGAATCTGCACGCTAACCGTGATTGGGCGGCTGCTTTGGGCTGGAATCGCGAGTTGATTAAAGGGTAAACTACTGGGCCAAGCGCTTGCAGCCAAATTAAGATTCAGCATTTGATCGCTAGGATAATTATTGCGTACACTTAAAGGATAAAGCAATGTATCGCCAGCACACCCTTGATTGCTGGTTGTCCCAAAAATCTCAATCGGCGGTGTATCTTGAATCAGCACATCATCGAGCAAAAGATTGGCCCCAAAATCGCTGATACCCAAAAATCCAAGGTAAAACGGCTGGTCAGCGCTGGCAAACGGCAGATCAAGCTGATACTGCGTCCAGCCATCGGTTGCCCGATAGCGTGGGTAGCCAGCACGGGTTATGTAGTTTTGGCCATCGCTGCTAGTTTGTAGTAGCAACATATCGGCTGAAGTTGGAAAAATCGCGCTATGGTAATACCAAAAACTGATCCGCAACACGCTGG
The DNA here is from genome assembly GCF_039545135.1 of Herpetosiphon gulosus. NCBI lineage: Bacteria > Bacillati > Chloroflexota > Chloroflexia > Herpetosiphonales > Herpetosiphonaceae > Herpetosiphon > Herpetosiphon gulosus. The sequence continues at coordinate 63,003 of NZ_BAABRU010000020.1, forward strand.
TTGTTGGTGTTAGCACGACCGATAATCGCGCTGCATTGCCATTGATCGTGGAATAACTATTGAAATGGGCCATACCCGCGCCAGTGTGCGGCTGGGCAGTCGGGCGGGTTGCACTCGTCACATAAGTCCATTCAGGATCAGGCGTATCGGTCGAAGTAATAATGGTTGTTGACCAATTGAGCGACGGAAAATTAGCAAGATCAAAGCTTTCGTTGATGTAGGTTGTTGGCACAAGCACGGTTTGTGGGCGTGGTATTGGCCGTTGCAGCTCACGCGCCTGCGTATACGAGCCACTAAAAAATAGCAGCACCAACCCCAGCAGGAGCACAATCCGAAGGGTACGCGTAGTCATGGGCTTGCCTCCAACAAGTACAACCGCAATCAACGATAGCCGATAGTAGTTCATCCGCAGCAATAAAAAGTGGTTAGCCCCATTATACGCGCATTCGCTAGCCAAAGGCTAGAAATCGCTCCACGAGGGGTCAGGATTCAGAGACTAGGGATCAGATTCGAATTACCTAGCCCAATCATCGGCCATGACTTCTGATCACTGGCCCCTGACCTCTATCACCCTCTACGCCGCTGCGTTAAAACCTCATTCACAAAATGTTATTTTTAGCCACAGATGTACACAGATTGTTTTGATTATTATCCTATGCCGATTCCCTGATCCCTCGCCCCTGATCGCTGGCCCCTATTGTTCTATGCTCTTTGCTCTATGTTCTTCTTGACTTCGCGTATACTTAGGCCCATGTTGACAATTCGCCAAACCAGCATGTTGATAACCTTGCAGGATGCGGGGCGCACCGGCCTACGGCATTGGGGCGTGCCCGCCAGCGGAGCACTCGATTGGCTAGCGCATGGCTTGGCAAGCCGCTTGGTTGGTAATACCGAGGATCACGCCAGTCTCGAAATTACGGGATCAGGGGCTTGTTTGCACTTCAGCCAATTAACCATCATCAGTTTGGTTGGGGCAGATTTAGGCGCTGAATTAAACGATCAGCCAATCGGCCTTGGGCGGGCATGGCTGGTGCGGCCTGATAGTGAATTGCGCTTTACCCAACGCCGCGTTGGCGCACGTTGCTATTTGGCAATTGCTGGCGGCTTCAATATTGTGCCCCAACTTGGCTCTCAAAGTACATTGCTCGGCGCACCTTGGCATGGCTATTTGGCGCGACCCTTGCACATTGGCGATCAATTGACCTATGCTGAGCCAAATTTGAGCTTTGCTGGGCGCAGTTTGGACACAGCATCCAACGTTTCAAGCCAAGCTCCAATTCGCTACCTACCCAATCGCCAATGTGCCAACAACCTTCAACGCCAATTTCAAGCCCAAACCTGGCAAATCAGCAGCAAAAGCAATCGCATGGGCTATCGTTGCCAAGGCCCAGCTTTAGCCGCACCGACCCAAGCAATTCGCTCATTTGGGGTTGTGCCAGGCACGATTCAGTTGCCGCCTGATGGTCAACCGATTGTGCTCTTGGCCGATGCCCAAACCACTGGCGGCTATCCAGTGCTTGGCGTGGTAATTCGCGCCGACTTGCCAAAACTCGCTCAGCGCTTGCCTTCGGAGTATTTGCAATTTCAGTCGATCAGGGTTACACTAGCCGAACGCGCTTTTGCTGAACAACTAAACATCCTCAAAACCAACTTCGAGCCAGAACCACTCATTATTGGCACACCAATTTAGCGTTAACCCCAAAGTACTAACTCGATATCCCCCAAAAAGATTGTGCAAAAAGAAACAATACCCCAAAAATGTGGGTAAGTGTGGGATAATGTGGGATAACTTTTTGAAATTTGTCAAATTAATTGTTTTCCCACAGCCATAATAACACAAACGTTCGATATAATTTCAAAATCCGCTTGTTAATAAAAACATATGTTCGTAATTCTATCCCCAAATACCTAAAGTTACCCCCAAAAATGTGGATAACCATGTGGGATATGTGGGAAACTTGGGATATGTGGGATATTTCATGGCCGGCAAATGATTGTGTATAATCACCAAGGCCAACGATAGTCGCGGCCAAAATCATGAATTTGAGGCTTTGTATGCGCAGCTATCAGCTTGCAAAAGCACTTTTGTTTCGTTTACCACCAGAAAAAGCTCATCGGCTCACCACTTTAGGCCTAGATTTGGCCACTCGTTTACCATTTACCTCAGCTTTATTCCGTTCCTTCCATCACAATGACCCATTGCTTAACACTAATTTGTGTGGGTTAACCTTGAATAATCCAGTTGGTTTAGCAGCAGGTTTCGATAAAGATGGCACCCATATCCGTGGAATGCGCCAATTGGGCTTTGGTTTTTTGGAATTAGGCACAGTTACACCAAAACCTCAAACTGGTAATGAACAACCACGGCTATTTCGTTTAGTCGAAGATCAAGCATTAATTAATCGAATGGGATTTAATAATGCTGGAATTGCAGCGCTTGCTCAACGTTTGGCGAAACAATCATATTCAATTCCACTTGGGATAAATTTGGGCAAAAATAAAATCACGCCCAATGAGCAAGCTGCTGATGATTATCGCCAAGGGATTAATTTGCTTGGCGAATATGCCGATTACATTGTGATCAATATTTCATCGCCGAATACCCCAGGTTTGCGTGAACTCAGCCGCCGCGAACCATTAACCGAATTATTGCAGGTTGTAAAAACTGCCCGCCAGCAATTACGCCGTCAAGCGCCATTATTCGTCAAGCTCTCGCCCGATGAAGATCGCGAAGGCTTAGACGCAGCACTTGGGGCAGCACTGGATGCTGGAGTGGATGGAATTATTGCCACCAACACAACCGTCAGCCGTCAAGGATTACGTTCAGCGCATCAAACCGAAACTGGTGGGTTAAGTGGCGCTCCGCTTAAAGCCAAGGCCTTAGCTACCCTCAACTATATTTATCAAACAACCAACGGTAAATTGCCCTTGATTGGCGTTGGCGGAATTGCCAGCGGCCAAGATGCTTACGAACGGATTTTGGCTGGCGCAAGTGCCGTGCAACTCTATACCAGCCTGATCTATGCTGGGCCACAATTGGTTGGCACAATCAACCGTGAGCTGGCGGCATTGCTGCGGCGCGATGGCTTTGATTCAATTCAAGCAGCCATTGGGTCAGCAGTTTAGCGCTAGAGAGGGGACGCAAATTCACCCATATGGCAAAATCAAGATGACACCAGAGCATGACATAACTGGTTGCGCTGCCCTAGGTGGCGTGGTAAGATGCATCGCATGGAGCGGCAATTAACTAAGTATGCACCACGATGATGCATAGAAAGGTTTCAGCGTTATGGTTCGCGTCCAGGTTGATAGCATACGCTTTAGTCTACTCACACAACAACGGATTGTTGTCCTGCGGGAACTTAACAGCCGTCGCTATGTGACAATCTGGATCGGCCCGTTTGAAGCCGATGCAATTGCACTAGCCGTCCAAGGCCACGAGCCACCACGCCCAATGACCCACGATTTACTCTTGGCAACTGTCAAAGCACTAGGCGGCACGATTCGCGAAGTTGTGGTTAGCGATTTTCGTGATAGCACCTTCTTTGCTCGCTTAGTTGTCGATAATAATGGTCAAGCCATCGAGCTTGATTCACGTTCGAGCGATGCCATCGCCTTGGCAGTTCGCGCTGAAGCTCCCATTTTTGTGGCCGACCATGTAATGGATGAATTGGGCCATATGATGGACGACCAAGACGAAAGCGAAGATATTCCGACAACATCGGTTTCGCAGGCAGAGCCAGAGGCCGCCCCAACCACCGATGAAGAAGAGCTTTCGATCTTTCGTAAATTCATCGATTCAATTGATCCCGAATCGGATCAATAGCTCGCCCGTAGCCCGCTCCTTTGGCCTCAACTGATGCTTCAGTTGGGGCTTTTTCTAGCCAAATTTGGGGCTTGGATTGTCCACATGTTTCCACAACTATCCACAGGCCCATCAGCCGATCATGCTATCCAGAGGTTTTCCACCGAGTTATCAGCAGCTTTTCCACATATCGTCCACGCAGTAGATCTACTATATCTAGGGCCATGCAACTGAAATCTATCCTAGATTTAGCGTTATCCCCGTTTATTCGCTAGTTATCCCCAAAGTTATCCACAAAATGGGGATAACTAGCCTTTTGGTGTGGAAAACTCGCGGTCATGTGGACAAACATGGGGAAAGCATGTGCGCCGATCGTGCACAACAATCCACAACATGCGCTAATCCCCAAACCCATGGGGAACATGGGGAAACTCTTCCACGATCTATCCCGATCAATCATGCGCCATTACAAGAGCATGAAACGCGATCTTTCCACAAATCCACATGCTCTACTGTTAACGTCTATTTCATGATCCTAATTAAATAATATATTGGGGATATCCCCAATGCTGCGCATTGGATTTAAGCCGATTGGGAAAAGACGAAACTAAACGTTCAAAAAAACTAAATCTTGCCAAGCTAAAAATAAATTTACAGCTTTATCTATGTATTTAGATGTTTATTTGCCTGTTTATTCTCTGTGTAAATGCTTTTTAAAGTATGCTAGGATGTAAGCAGCCATTTCTAGTGAAGACGGAGCCTTGTTATGTCTGATGAGCAGCGAGCCACGATTCGGATTTTGTTAGCCGAAGACAACGAACTAGTGGCCTTGACCATGGAAGAATATTTGACCGATTTGGGCTTTCAGGTGGTCGGAGTTGCCCGCACCGGAACCCAAGCGTTGGAGCTGGCACGCCAATTAGAGCCAGATATGGCGATTCTTGATGTTAAGTTGCCCGAATTGGAAGGCACCGAGGTTGCCGCACGGCTTTATGCTGAGCGTCCGATGCCAATTGTGATGGTAACCGCTTTTACCGACCGCGACACCATTCGCAAGGCTGAACGGGCTGGGGCACTGGGCTATTTGGTCAAACCTGTTACGATGGAAGCATTGACTCCAGCGATTGATATTGCCTTAGCTCGCTTTGCCGAAATTCGCGCGTTGCGCCAAGAAGTCGATGCTTTACATGAATCGCTGGAAGCTCGTAAATTGATCGAGCGAGCCAAAGGGATTTTGATGCAGCGCTTGAATATTAGCGAACACGATGCCTACGAACGTTTGCGCCATCGAGCACGCGAAAAACGGGTCAAGCTCAAAGACATTGCCCAGACGATCATCGATGCTGAAGCCTTGCTCTCATAATTGCCCCAGCATCCTCGTTTGTTTGCTTTTGGTCTTTTTGGGTTATTGCCGAGCTAAACGAAGCGCCCTTGTTGGATTGCCGACAAGAGCGCTTCAAGCGTTAAGCAAGTACTACGACATTGGGGTTGTGAGGGTGAATTTTGACCTGCACTGTATCGCCCGCATCAGGCGCTTTGAGCAGCTCGAGGAATGGATAGATTTTGAGTGTAGTTTGTTCGAGGCGTAACTCTAGCTCAAACTCAAAAATGCGTCGGCCATAGGTTCCGCGTAGCCAGCCAGTTGGGGTGGCACTCACAACCAGCGCCTGCCGAATGTGACCATTGAGTTTGGCTTCGCGTTCGGCTGGCGGGCTGTATAAGTGCATGCCATGGCGAATTGCCTTAGCGATCAAGCCGCCAATTAATATGATCAACAGCGTAATTGTCAATCCGAGCGAAAATCCAGCTACTTGGGCTGCCCCAATTGCTGGAATAAACAATGAGATGGCTAGCCCCAACAACACTGCATCAACCCATAAGCCGCGTAGGCGTTTGGCAACAGGCATGAATCTTGTTCCTCTATCGTTTCAAATTTGCTTCATTGGGCTAGTTTAGTTGATTTTGGTTCGTTGGTTCACGCTGACTATTGACAAAAGTGGCCTTTTTTGTCAATAGTCGTTTACTATTGAGTGATTCGCACAATAACGTTTTCACTCAATTCAGCTTATGGGCATTGGCGGTTGAGTGCTTGATCGAGCGCTGCGGGGCTTGCTTGCAGCGTTTGTAACGTCAGACTCTGGATTTTCCACGGCTGATCTGGCTCGGTGTTGTTACGATGCAAGGTGACACAGCCCGCTTGCACTTGCAATTGACCAGCTTGATCGTTGGTTAGCCACACCAGATTGGTCGAATAATATAGATTGCCAGCTCCAGCATCGCTCAGACCCTGCGGGTTGATCAACACTTGGATAAATTGGTTTGGATCAAACTGCTGGCTCCAAGTTGCCAAATCACTAGCTGGTTGTGCGTGCCAATAATTCCATGCTTGGGCATAATTGGCTTGGTTCAAGGTATAAATATACAGAGCTAACGTTTGTTCGGGAGTTTGAACTCTAGCGGGCGACTCGATCACTGGGCAAATTTGGCCAACCCTTTGGCTCATAGTTTGTAAATCGTTGGTCAGCTCAAATTGGCTGTTGCGAATGTGCCAAGGCTCATCTGGCCCGTTAATGTTGACCCGATGTAATTCGTAGCAGCCCACAAAATATTGCCAACCTGCTTGGCGATCATAGGCAATCAAGCCAGCGACAACCCGCGTGTTTTGGTTGCCAGCACCAACATCAATCACAAAATGGGGATCGATCAATACCTTGACGCTGAGCGTTTGCTCATAGCCTTGCTCAAATTGATCAAACGGCATTGGTGCGACTTCAAAATAGCCATAGGCGCGTTGGTAATCGGCGCGATTGACCGCATTGTAAAAGCTCGCCAACAAACTCAGCGGATCTTGGCGATCATCGAATGCTGGGAGATTGAATGGGCTGGGTGGAGCGGAATTATCCTCACTGACTGCGGTTTGGCTGATTGCTGGAGTTGAAGTTGGTTGCTCGGGGTTGGCTGCTGGAATGCTAGCGGTTGGTTGTTCGGGCAATGGTTGTATCGTAGTTGGGCTGCTATTGCTGCAAGCGCTGAGCAATGTAAGGCCCAAAATAAGCATTAGACGTGTATAACGGTGCACGATGGCCTCCTTTCATCGTGCAGTATACGCCGCCTATGATCGGTTTGGGGTGACATCGCTCTGATGGGTTGCTGATAATTAGGCCTCGTTCAAGCGCATAATAATTTCGCCATCTTCGACCTCGCCAGTTGCTTCAAAGCCCACTTTTTGATAGAGCTTTTCGGCTACGACGTTGCCTGGCACATAACTCAGCCGAATTTCGGTGCGATAGGCTTTATGCTTGAGATGATCAATCACCGCCAAAAGTGCTGGCTTGGAATAGCCCTTGCCTTGGTGCTCAGCCCCAATCATAAAGCGAATAATCCAATCGTGGCCAGTTTCAGTGTCGCGGCCCATCATCACAAAGCCAACCAAATCGCTATCGGCATAAATCGCGCGTGGCTCCCAATCAGGGTGCACATAGGCCTCGGCTACCGAAAACATATTTTGCGCCACAAATTGAGTTTGATCATCGCGAACCTTGAGTTTGAGCACAGGCCGTAAGTTTTCCTCAGTAATTGGTTCTAAACGAATCGTTGCCATAGTAAAACCTCTGTTTAGAAAAGTATGAAGGATGAATTATGAGGGATGACAAGGTGTCAGGGTTTAATGCAGAGGGTGATAGGGGTCAGGGGCTAGGGGTCAGGTGACAGCATAGGACAATCATTTGGGATTGTGTGTTCTGGCTCCTGATCTCTGACCCCTGACCCCTTGTCATTGGTTAAAAAAGGTCTAGCCCTTGAACTCTAACCCCTGACTCCTTACATAAAACAAACCAGCGATGAAGGTAACAACACCTTCATCGCTGGTTTGTTGCTAGCGCTTAGTCGCCGCCGAGCAAGTTGCCAATGATGTTGCCACCACTGCTTCCGCCACCACTCGAGGGCATGTATTCGGCCAATTTCTTGGCGACATTCATGACTGGCATTGTTTGCAGCCAAACTTTGCCAGGGCCGCGCAGGGTTGCTAGGAACAAGCCTTCGCCGCCGAAGAGAATGTTCTTGAAGCCGCGCACCATTTCAATATCGAACTGAACGCTTGGCTCATACATTGCCACGTGACCAGTATCGACCTTCATCATTTGGCCTGGTTGCAAGTAGTATTCAACGACTTCGCCATCAAGCTCAGCAAAAACCACGCCGGGGCCAGTTGCCCGTTGCATGATAAAGCCTTCGCCACCAAACAGGCCTGCCCCCAATTTACGGCGGAAGTGAATATCAAGCTGAACCGACTTTTCGGCACACATAAACGAATCTTTTTGCATGATGATTTCTTGGCCGGGGGCGAGGTGCAATGGCACAATCTTGCCAGGCATTTCGCTGGCAAAACCAATCAAACCAGTGCCGCCTGCAACCGTGAAATCAACGATGAACAACGATTCGCCTGAGAAGGCGCGTTTGAACATCTTGCCGATGCCGCCGCCAGAATTCGTGTTCATCTCAACGTTGCCGCTCATCCACGACATGCCGCCGCTTTCCGAGAAGATCATCTGGCCTGGATCAAGCTCGATGATCGCTGCTTGGAGCACAGTACCAATAATTTTGTAGCGCAAACCAGTGGTCATGCCACGGCCACTCAAGGCAACTGGTGGTTCGGGCAAATCGAGCGGGCGGCCTGGCTCGCTGGCCATGGTGTATGCGCCTGCTGGAGCGCCGTAGTTTGGTTGGGGTGGTGGTGGATAGCCACCTTGGGGCTGCTGTGGTGGGTAACCGCCTTGGGGCTGATTGGGAATGGGTTGGCCGGTTTGGGGATCAAATTTAGGTCGATAATCGTTATCAGACATCACACGCTCCTCAAATGCTAGCACAAACATGTGCAACATACTTGGTAATTGCATTGTACAACTGTCGTCTAGTACGCCCGTGCTTGGCCAAATGTTGCTAGGGCTGGTGGTTGCGCTTAATGATGCTATGCGTTATGATGGTAGCGCGTTTCTACCTTTGGGGATGGGCCAAACAGGCTATCCCAATGGTCTCCACCGACACACAAGGAGTTTCCAGCATGCGGCGTTTTGGAGCGATTCTGGCCTTTTTAATTGGCGCAGTTGTGGGTTTAGTTGGCGGCGCGGCCTTGCTAGCCTATGCCTATCAAGTGGCGGGTTTGTATCCCCCCGACGATGCCACGATTAAATTCATTGCCCAAGAACGGGGCTGGTTCGACCCGAACACTGAGGAAACACCTGCATCCTAAGACCCACCCTGTTCGCCCTGTTGCCTCACCGAATGTTTTGCTTGTCCGCTGTTGAGGAGGTATCATCGTGGATACGCCATGGACAACACACTACGAGCCAACGGTCAAGCCCTCATTGCAATACTCCACTGAGCCGTTGATTTCGTTATTGGATACCGCCGTTGCCAATTATCCCAATCAGGTGGCTACAAACTTTGTACTGAAATATGTACTTGGTGGTCGGGTGGCAATTGGTGGTTCGCTCACCTATCGGCAATTGAAGGAAGCGGTTGATCGGTTTGCCACAGCCTTGCATGGCTTGGGTGTTCGCAAGGGTGATCGCTTTGCGATTATGCTGCCCAACACGCCCCAGTTTGTGATTGGCTTTTTTGCTGCGCTGCGTTTAGGGGCCACGGTTGTTAATATCAACCCAACCTACTCGCCTCGCGAACTCAAACATCAATTAGCCGACTCTGGTGCTGAGACGATTTTTGTACTTAGCCCGTTCTACCCCAAAGTCCAAGAAATTTTGGCTGAAACACCGCTCAAACGGGTGATCGTGACCTATGTTCACGATGTTTTATCCTTTCCTCAAAGTATCTTGGTACGCCGTACCCAGCAAAAAGATCCAAGCTGGGTTGAGATTACGCCTGATCGCACGACCTTGTTGTTTAGCACGTTGTTGGCTGAGTATCCACCTGCCCCGCCCAAAGTTGTAATCGATGGCCATGATGTGGCGCTGTTTCAATATACTGGCGGCACGACTGGCGCTCCCAAAGCAGCAATGCTAACCCACTACAACATTCTGGCTAATACCAGCCAATTGTTGAATTGGATGAATGGTCTCAAGCCTGGCCAAGAGCGCGTGATGTGTGCAATTCCGTTTTTCCATGTCTATGGGATGACGGTCGGCATGTGCTTTGCGGTGGCAATTGGTGCAGAAATGATCATCATTCCCAACCCGCGCCCGGTTGATGGTGTGCTCGAAGCCTTGCACAACGAACGGGCAACGATCTTCCCAGGCGTGCCAGCGCTCTACATTGGGATTATCAATCACAAAGATATTGATAAATACAATTTGCGCTCAATCAAGGCCTGTATTAGTGGCTCGGCGGCCTTGCCAATGGAAGTTCAAGAGAAATTTGGTGAATTAACCGGCGGACGTTTGGTCGAAGGCTATGGCCTGACCGAAGCGGCTCCAGTTACGCACTGTAACCCGGTTTTTGGTACTCGCAAATCTGGCTCGATCGGCGTGCCAATGCCCGATGTTGAAGTGCAAATTTTGGATCTTGAGACCGAAGAACCACTGCCAATTGGCTCGGAACGCGAAGGCGAACTGCTGATTCGTGCGCCACAAATTATGAAGGGCTATTGGGGTCGTGATGACGAAACCGCCAAGGTGTTGACCGAAGATGGTTGGCTACGCACTGGTGATATTGTCAAAACCGACGGCGATGGCTATTTCTATGTGGTTGATCGCAAGAAAGACTTAATTATCGCTTCGGGCTATAATATTGTGCCACGTGAAGTCGAGGAAGTGCTGTTTATGCACCCAGCCGTGCTTGAAGCGGCGGTGGCAGGCATTCCCGATACCTACCGTGGTGAAACAGTTAAGGCCTTTGTGGTGCTCAAGCCCGATACGTCTGCCACAGCCAAAGAAATTCGCGATTTTTGCAAGGAAAATCTCGCACCATATAAAGTTCCGACCCAAGTCGAATTTATTGAGGAATTGCCCAAAACCCAAGTTGGCAAAGTGCTGCGGCGGGTGTTGGTCGAGATGGAAAAGCAAAAACAAGCTGAGCAAATCCAGCAGGAGGCAAGTTAGGCCAAACCTAACGTTGGGATATGCGTTCTCGCCATGAAGTTGCCGTGGTGCAATGCCCTGCTTGTGGGGCGCAATTCGATGCGCCCCTGTGGCTGATTCTCGATGCTGAGGAGCAGCCTGGTTTAGTGCAACAGTTATTTGATGGTCGTTTGCGCGAAACTCAATGCCCCTATTGTGATGCGTTTGGTTCGTTAACTGCACCATTGTTGTATCATGATGCTCGTTATGAGCAATTGATTTTAGCTTTGCCATTATCGGTTGCCAGCGCTAGCGAGGCTGAAGCTTTGGCCCAGCAATTGGTTGGCTTGTTGCATAGCCGATTGGCGCTCGAAACGCTGGATCAAGCCGAGTATTTGGGCCATGTCCAGCTTGCGGCAGATCTTGACGATTTGCAGTTAATGCTGATCCATGCGAGTTATCGTCGCGAGTTAATTGCGCTGATGGCGACGATGGAATGGCCAGCGCAGCAGCTGGCAACAATCGATCAGTTTGAAACCTTGCTGCAAAGCCATGATCGCGACCATCACCAAGCATTTTGGCAAAGCTTAACTGCTACCCAACAATCTGACTTAACGTTGCTGTTTGATCGCTTAGCCGCCGTTGTGCCAATAGACAGTGGGCTTAGCGATTTTTTGCGTCGATTAATACCCTAGCGAGAGCCATGCATGCCAATTTCGTATAGCCAACCATATGAGCTTGTTTGCCCAACCTGCCAAACCCCGTTTGTGGCCGAGGCTTGGTTGATTGTTGATGCCGAGGAACGCCCTGATTTGGTGCAGGCGATTCGTGCTGTAAGCTTGCACGACACCCGCTGCCCAGGTTGTGGCCAAACTGGGGTTGTGCCTGCGCCTATTTTGCTGCATGATCGGCGGGCTAAGGCGGTACTATTTGGGGTTCCTTATGGTATGCCCGAAGCCGAATGGAATGAATTGGCTCAAGGCTTGCTGTGGATGTTGATTGGGGCATTACCACGCGAAAATCAATTGCCCTATCTTGGTAATGTGCAAGCTGAGGCTGGGGTGGCGGGCGTGGCTGAAGCCTTAGATCAACTGAATTACACGCCGCAATCAGCAATTGAAGCGATTGGCGATGCGCTTGGCTCGGAAGATTCGGATAGTTTGCCGCCCTTAGCTGAAGCGATTATGCGTATGCTGGCTGCCGATACTCCCGAAGCATTGCAAGCAGTGTTGCATGAATATCCCTTTTTGCTTGATGAGGCGATGGACGAGGGCTTGGCCGGCTTGGCCGAAGCAGCGGTTGATGCAGGCGAATTTGAAATTAGCCAAGCCTTTGAACGAGCCAGAATTACTCTGATTCAGCTGCGCCAAACACTTGATCAATCGAGCCAAACCCAAGCTAACACCAAACCAGCGGTGGCGGCCCAAGCGAGTGCTCCGCCGCCAGCCAATTGGCACAGCATTCGGCGGGCGGTTTTGGCATGTGAGGATGCTGGCGAACTGCTGGCTTTACGGGCCGAATATCCCATTTTGGCAAGCGCTGATGCCGATGCGTGGCTGGCCGAGGAGCAACAAGCCTTGCGCGATGTTGGGGATTTAGGTGCAGCGCAGTTAATTGGTGAGGCGCGAGCGGTCTTGCGCGGTGAACGCTAGATTTAGAATGTAGAACTAGAGGTCAGGGGCTAGGGACTAGGGGCCAGGAATCAAGAATAACAGCAGGCAAAATTCCAGAACATAGAATAGAGGCTAGGGGTTAGGAATCAAGAATTAAAATACTAGATGGGACTGTCGTCATTTGTGTACTTCATGGTTTTAACTTCTGACCCCTAACCCCTGACTACTGATCCCTCGATAAAAGGAGCCAACTATGCAAGAATTTTTTGAGTTTCGTTTACTGCCACGGGTGTTGTATAAATCGGGCTTGGTTGCCGAAATGGGAGCTGAATTAAGCTCGCTGGGCGCAACCAAGGCCTTCATTGTGACCGATGCTGGTTTAGTCAAGTCGGGCTTGGTTGAGCACGTTCAACAAGCGTTGGCCGAGACGGTCGAAGTTGTCGGTGTCTACAGCGATGTGCCGCCGAATTCCTCGGTGACCGTGGTTGAGGCGGCTGCGGCTCAAGCTCGCGAATCGGGCGCTGATCTGTTGGTGGCGCTTGGTGGTGGTTCGCCAATTGATACCGCCAAAGCCATGCGCATTTTGATTACCGAGGGCGGTAATTTGCTCGATTACGAAGGGATCAACATCCTCGAACGGCGCTTAATTCCGATGGTGGCAATTCCTACGACCGCTGGCACTGGCTCGGAGGCGAGCAACTTTGCTGTGATCAAAGATGAAGCCAATAATGTTAAGCTCTCGTTTACTAGCCCATATCTTGCGCCAGAGTTAGCGATTCTCGATCCGCAAGTAACCCAAAGTTTGCCTGCGCATTTGGCTGCTGCAACGGGTATGGATACGCTGACCCATGCCTTTGAAACCTATGTCTCAACCGAATCTGAGCCAATGAGCGATGCCTTGGCTTTGGGCGCGGTCGAGATTGTTTCAAATTATCTGCGTGACGCGACTCACCATGGCCCGACCAACGAAGAAGCTCGCGGCCAGATGTTGATTGCCTCGTGTATGGCGGGGATTGCCTTTACCAACGCATATTTGGGTGCGGTGCATGCCTTGGCTCACGCTACAGGTGGCCATTTCCCCTTGCATCATGGCTTGCTCAACTCGATTTTCCTACCACATGTTGTCGCCTTCAATGCTAGCACCGTGCCCGATCGCTATGCTCGGCTCGCGCGGGCCTTTGGAATCAACACTGGTGGTCGGCCACGCGAAGAGGTGATCGACGATTTGATTGCCGGTTTGCGCCAGTTGGCCAGCGATTGCGGATTGATTACTCAGCTACGCGATTTGGGTATTCCCGAAGATGCTTTGCCCATGTTGGCTGAACAGGCTTTTGGCGATGGGGCGATTTATCATAACCCAGTTGCGCCAACCGTTGACGATTTACTGGGGATTTTGCAAGCAGCATGGTAGTTGATACGATGACGATCTTCAGCCAGCGTCGCCAGTGGTTGACGCTGGTTACGTTATTAATTGGGCTTTTAATTGGTTTGGGCGTTGTCTCCAATCGCCAATGGCAAGTGCCGTTGAATCTGGGCTTAGAAGAGGGCATCAACAATGATGCCCCATTTGTGGTTGGCTTTAATGCTGGCGAACAATTGCCTGATCGTTCAGCTCGCTACCGTTGGTCAACCCTGAATGCTCAATTACGCTTCCCGAATGTGCCGCAACGCCACTACTGGCTCGATTTGCCCCAACTTACGGGCAATCCAGCCAGCCTCATCATGGGAACGAGCCAATTTACCAACACCGCCGGACGGGTTTTGCATGTGCTGTTGCCTGCCGATGCCGCTGGCAAAGTGGCAATTACGGTTGCTCAGCCAGTGGTGAGCGATGATCCACGTGAACTGGGGGCAGCGTTTAGTGGTGGGCAATTAAGCAGCAGTGGTTGGGCTTGGCCTGCCCTTTATCCAACCCTAGCTTGGCTATTTTTGCTGACGACGCTTGGTTTGAGCATTACTTGGCTTGGTGGTTCGAGTCTTGAAGTTGGCTCGGCAGTTGGCCTGACTGGCTTGGGAATTGTGGCCGCTACCTGGTTTGCACCATTACGGGCAAGTTATGCAGCACCAGCAATCGTTCAAACAACGCTTTATGGTTTGGCTGCACTGGTGCTGTTGCGCTGGGTCTTGCCACCAATCTTGCAGCGCTTGGGATTAACGATCAGTCGCGATGTCTTGCGTTGGCTGATTTTGGCAACGGTGCTGGTCTGGTCGCTCAAATTGGGCGGGCGCTTGCTGCTCGAACATATGCCAGGCGATATTGGCTTTCATCGCAACCGGATTCATGCTACCAACCTTGGCGATTTGTTTCGGCCATCGCGCCATCGCGGCATCGATTTTCCCTATCCGCCAGTGTTGTACGCATTGTTACAGCCACTGACCCTGACTGGGATTTCAGCCGATTGGTTGTTGCAATTAACTGCGGCAGCCTGTGAAGCCTTGGCGATTCCAGTGCTATTTTGCTTGGGCTGGCGCACAACTGGTTCAAGTCGTGGAGCGCTGATCGGCGCGATTATCTATGGCCTCGTGCCTGCGGGCTTTATGACTAACGCTTGGTCATTTGATTCGCACATTTTTAGCCAATTTGTGGCCTTGCTACTGGCAACATTTATGGTTTGGACGTGGCAACACTGGCATGAGCGGCGTAACTGGCTGTGGATTACACTCGGGTTGAGTACGATTGCGCTCGGCCATTTTGGCTTTTATCTCAATACTGGCTTGATGGGTGGGTTGCTGATGCTCTGGCTCTGGTGGCGCGGCCCACGTTCCCAAGGTTCGGCGCTATTCACTAGCTTGATCATAACTCAAGTGATTGTTTGGGCCTTGTATTACTCAAGCTTTATTGGGCTGTTTTTGCAGCAAGGCCAATCGTTTGCCGAAGGTGGCATGAACGCAGTTAATCAGCGCGAAGCTGTGCCACGGCTGCAATTACTGTGGGATATGATCTATCTTGGGTTTTGGCGACACTATGGTTTGCTGCCTGTCCTAATTGCACCATTTGGTTGGTGGCTCAGTCGCAAAGATCGTGGCTTGCAATTGGTGGCTGGGGCGACGTTCGTTGTTAGTTTGATCTTGGCGGCCTTTCCAATTATCAATGGCTCGACCATCACCACCCGTTGGTTGATGTTTAGCGCTTGGGCAATTGCTTTGATGACCGGAATTGCCCTCGATTGGTTGTGGCAACGCACGCGCTGGGGTCGCTGGCCTGCAATTCTGATTACCAGCGGTTGCGCAATTTTTGGCATGATCATCTGGTTTGCGGCGATGATCTATAAAATTCGCCCACCGGAACCGTTTTAACAAGGATGAGGGATGAGGGATGAGGGATGAAAAAGGTAGAAACTAGGGATCAAGGGCTAGATAAAACGCATAGGCGCAGAGAGGATTTAGGTCTCAGGGGCCAGTGATCAGTGGGTAAGGTTGATGATTGGGCTGGGTAATTCAAATCTGGCCCCTCGTCCCTGAATCCTGATCCCTCGTCCCTGCCTGCTCTTCGTGGTTAAAAGCTCTATCCTTATGTTCTTTGCTCTATGTTCTTTGCTCGACGTAAACTATGTTGAAGATTGAACTATTTGGCGATAGCGCCTTGTTGATTACCGCTCCGCAGCCTACCCAATTAGGGTTGGTGTTGCGGAATGCCTGCTTGTTTGGGGTGATTGATGTGGTTGCTGGTTTGGAAACAGTTACTGTTTTATTTGATTTGCGGTTGACCAATGCTCGCCAAGTGCGGCGGCAAATCCAGCGACTTCAATTGAGCCAACAAACTTTGCCAACTCCGAGCATCCATCGGATTCCAATTCGCTACGATGGGGTTGATTTAGCTGAGGTTGCTGAACGTTGTCAATTAACGATTAATCAAGTGATCGAGTTGCATTCAAGCGCCGAATATCGGGTGGCAATGGTCGGGTTTTTGCCAGGCTTTCCCTATCTTGATGGCTTGCCTGTGGCTTTACATTTACCTCGACGTACAACTCCCCGCGCTAAAGTTGCCGCTGGCTCAGTGGCGATTGCCAACGATCAGACGGGTATTTATCCCCAAAGCTCGCCTGGTGGCTGGCATATACTTGGCACAACCCCGCTACGATTGTTTGACTCACGGGCCGATCCGCCAGCGCTGTTGAACGCAGGCGATTTGGTTTATTTTGATCCCAATTAAGATAACGATGAAGGATGAATTATGAGGGATGAATATAAAAACAATGACAGAGAACGATGAAATCGATCTTCGTGCGCTTCGTGTCCTTCGTGGTTAAAATTTTTCTTCTCTGCTGCCTATGTTCTTTGCTCTATGCTCTATGTTCCCCAAATCTGCTATACTCGCGCATAACACAGGTGGTCAGTAGCTCCAAGGAGGTAGCCTCATGGCTGAAGCAGTGTTAATTGATGCCGTTCGCACGCCGATTGGTCGCCAACAAGGCAGCCTACGCGATGTGCGCCCCGATGTTTTATATGCCCATGTGCTCAACACTTTAATCGAACGCACTGGGATTGATCCAAACCTGATTGAAGATGTGGTTACTGGTTGTGTGACCAATACTGGTGAGCAAGGCGCAAATATTGGCCGCTTGGGCGTGATGCTCTCTAATTTGCCAATTACAGTTCCCGCAGTAACCCTCAACCGAATGTGTGGCTCAGCCCAACAGGCGATTCATTTCGCGGCGCAGGCAATTGCCGCAGGCGATGCGCACTACGCGATCGCTGGCGGGGTTGAATCGATGAGCCGTGTGCCGATGTTTAGTGATGTGACTGGCAATTTTGCCACATTCAATCCTGCGATCAACGAAAAATACCAACTGGTGCATCAAGGCGAATCAGCCGAACTGATCGCCGACAAATATCAATTATCACGCACCGAGCTTGATGATTGGAGCTTTGAGAGCCATCAACGCGCCGCCGCCGCAACCAAGGCTGGTTGGTTCAGCAGCCAACTCGCGCCAATTGTTGGCAGCGATAAAACCGGTAATCCCCACGAATTAATCTACGATGAAGGCATTCGCTTCGAGGCTGATCGGGCCAAGATGGGCACGCTCAAAACGGTGTTTCGTACCGATGGCGTGGTCACTGCCGCCAATGCCAGCCAAATTTCCGATGGCGCAGCGGTGGTATTAATTGGTGAGCGCGAACAAGCCCTCGCCGATGGCTTCAAGCCCCGTGCCAAATTCCGTGCGCGGGTGGTTGCCGCTGGCGATCCGCGCATGCAGTTACTCGAAGTGATTCCTGCGACGCATAAAGCCTTGGCCAAGGCTGGCTTGAGCATCAACGATCTTGATCTGGTCGAAATCAACGAGGCTTTTGCTTCGGTGGTGTTGGCATGGTTGCGTGAATTTAAGCTTGATCCTAGCCGCGTGAATCCTAACGGCGGCGCGATTGCCCATGGTCACCCATTAGGCGCAACTGGTGCAGTATTGATGAGCAAAATGCTCAACGAACTCGAACGTCGTGATGCCCAATTTGGCCTGCAAGTGATGTGTATCGGCCACGGTCAAGCGACTGCCACAATTATTGAACGGGTATAACATAGGGTAGGGGGCAGGGTCTAGGGGCTAGGGAGCAGCGCATAGAATATAGCGAATTGAGGTTTTTAGCATAGCAACATAATCAAAGAAATCTGCGTAATCTGTGGCTAAAACAGCTCTTCGCGGTTAATCCTAGCCCCTGATCCCTAGCTCCTAGACCCTTAGCTAATAAGGACCAACAATGGAAATTCAAAGTTTGAGTGTGGTGGTAACTGGTGGAGCTTCGGGCTTGGGCGGCGCAACCGTGCGCCGCTTGCATAGTGCTGGAGCCAAGGTTGTGATTGCTGATCGCAATGTTGAGGTTGGCGAGGCGCTTGCTAAAGAATTAGGCTCAAATGCTCGATTTGTAGCGTGTGATGTAACCGATGAAACGTCACTGGCTGCTGCATTTGATCAAGCGATTGCCACCAATGGGTGTTTGCAAGCGGTGATTAGCTGTGCAGGCGTTGGCAGTGCCGAGAAAATTCTGGGCCGCAATGGTGTGCATAGCCTTGAACTTTTCAATCGGGTGCTCCAAGTTAACTTAAATGGAGTGTTTAATGCCTTGCGTTTGGGTGCTGAACGCATGAGCCAAAATGAGCCAAATGCCGCTGGCGAACGCGGTGTCATTATCAACACCGCCTCGATTGCTGCCTTCGATGGCCAAGTTGGTCAAGTCGCCTATAGTGCCTCGAAAGGGGCAATTGTTGGGCTAACCCTGCCTGCTGCCCGCGAATTGGCACGGCATGGCATTCGGGTGATGACGATTGCCCCAGGCACATTTGACACGCCGTTGTTGGCAGGTTTGCCCGAACCGGCCCGCCAAACCCTGGCCGCGCAAGTGCCCTTCCCGCCACGTTTGGGCGATCCGGCGGAGTTCGCAATGCTGGCCCAGCATATTCTCGAAAATCCCATGTTAAATGGTGAGACTATTCGTTTGGATGGGGCATTACGCATGGGCTATAAGTAAGCATTCGGCTTGGGCAGTGGTACAATCAGCCACTGCCTTGGTTTTTTAGGAGCATGGTGATGAGCGGGATGCAATTATTTTTAACTGCCTTGATTTTGGCAGGCAATGTGTTGTGGTGGTTGCGTGGCGTTCGTTTAACCGAAGATTGGTTTTTTGGTCAATGGCTGAGCCAGCGCTGGCAGGTTGAACTTCGGCGCAGCGAACGCTTCAAAGGCAAAACATGGGAAATTCATCCAAATGATGTTAACAAAATCAGTGCTGGCAAACGTACAGCCTTTCAAGTTATCCAAAGCGTCTTTCCATTAATCAGCGCGATTCCCACGATTTTCTCGATCTTTTTAATTACTTGGGTCGCGGCGATGTTTGGTCAATAAACGTAGCAACCTGAGCACTGGTATAATGCAGCCTGATTGGCCGCAGCAATGGGAGTATCTATCGTGCGGATTGGGATTAGTGGCACATTTTGGGCTGAACCAATGGTGGGCAGCGGCCAGTATTTACATCATTTAATTGAACATTTGCCGCATGTAGGCCCACAGCACGAATATGTGCTTTTTTTGCCAGCCTATACCCAAGCCGAAATTCCCCAAATTCCGCATATTGCGGTCGATCGCGTGCCTACCCCGTTTGATAAGCTGCATCCTAAATTAGCCAAACTTTGGTATGAGCAAATTGAGTTACCACGCGCCGCCTTGCGCTTAGCCGTTGATTTGTTGCATGTGCCCTATTATGCGCCGCCCCGTCGTCAATTAGTGCCGACAGTGGTAACAGTCCACGATATTATTCCATTAATTTTGCCTGAATATCGTGGCTCGTTGGCGATGCGAGCCTATACTGCCCTAGCGACAAGTGCTGTGCGCCGTTGTCGTCAATTAGTGGCGGTCTCTGACCATACCCGCGATGATATTATTGATGTGTTGAAAGTCAATGCATTACACGTACACACAATCTACGAAGGCGTTGCACCTGATTATCAACCGCAGACAGATGAACAGATTAGCCAAACCTTGCAACGCTTTAATCTTAATCAGCCCTATTTTTATTATATTGGCGGCTTTGATGTACGCAAAAATCTTACCACGCTATTACGGGCATTTGGGCGTGTACGTCGCCGAATTGAGCAACCGATTAAATTAGTGATTGCTGGAAGCCGTCCTAAGGCCAATTCGCCATTTTTTCCTGCTTTGGAAACCACCATTCTTGATGAAGATTTAGCTGCCGATATTATTTTCACTGGGCGCGTAACCAATGCTGAAAACGCCGCGCTATTTGCGGGAGCTAGTGCATTTGTTTGGCCTTCAACCTATGAAGGTTTTGGCTTGCCACCATTAGAAGCGATGAGTTGTGGTACACCAGTGATTTCTTCGAATACCAGCAGCATGCCCGAAATTGTTGGCGAGGCTGGAATTTTGCTGCCGCCACACGATACCGAGGCTTGGGCTATGGCAATGTTGCGCATGTTAAATGATGCTGAATTAAATAACGAATATCGCCAACGTGGTTTGCAACGAGCAAGCCAATTTAATTGGCAACACTTTGCGACTCAGATGCTTAAGGTTTATGAGAAAGCCTAGGGTTTGATCAGATTTGGATGCTTCAGATGGCCTAAATCCTTTAAATTGGCGCATTTTAAACCTCAATCGTTGCCAAAAAGCTTAAATTCTTAGTTAATTAAAATTAATAAAGATTTGAAAAATGGTAAAAAAGAGCTTAAATTTTCAACTAAATTATGGTCAACTTTGTGCCTAACATCACATAATGATTAGAGTTTTCTCATCCATTTTCAAGAAAATATGTGCTAATTTGATGAAGAAAACGCTGATTTAAGGCTTTACTATGGCCTAAAAGTACTATCTGATAAATATCTGAAAAGCTTAAGCCAGTAGTCTGAAAAATAGCTGAGATTTGCAAACATGGCACAAATATGTTAACTTCGCTCTCGGCATTGCACGATGCATAAACGTTAATTATTTAATTGTCGGTGCGATATCATTAAGGCGCATTCGATAATAGGGAGGTTACAGCTGCATGCAAGATGCTAAGTCCTCGAATGATCTGGTCCAAGAAGATCATGATCTACAAGACTTCCAGCAGCGGGCTGTGAACAACGAAAATTCGCTTTTACGAACGACCAGTTTACGCCAGCGCGTTAACGCCCGTTCTGTTTCTGCACTTCGTGCGGTTCCATCGTACCTGCGCAAAGCTCCACGGCGCTACCTACTCCATCTCATGGTGCTTTCGCTCTTACCAGTTGGTTTAGTTGTCAACAAAGATGCTACTAAACCTCAGGTAGATACTGCACTCTTAGTCAGCGCATCGCCAACTGCTGAACGCCAAGTTCGGCCAGCACTCGGCTTGATGACCATGACCCACCGCAACGAACCAGCTCCGTTGACGGCTCTGAATGATTCAGAAGCTACGCCTGATCCAGGTGTTGGCGATGGGCCAATTAGCAGTCCCGATTTCGATGATTCGTTGGTGATTCCAGTAGGCCGCCCAGTCAACAATACTCCGAACTATCCCGAATCAGTAGTAAACGGCGATATTGCCAACTTGCGCAATGGCCCAAGCACTGAATTCGATCGCCTAGATAAATTAGATTCTGGCACCAAGGTAACCGTTTTGGCACGCCACGCCGATTGGGTGCAAGTACGCACCGAGGGCGGCCAAGAAGGTTGGCTCGCCGCTGATTTGCTTGATTTAGAGCAATCGGTAATCGATGCCTTGCCTGATGCCCAAAATATTCCAACCCCACCACCAGCCAAAGTGGGCAAAATCACCCAAGATAATTTGAACTTGCGTGACGGCCCTGGCACTGACTACATCAGCATGAAAAAGCTGGGGATTGATAGCCAAGTTTCGTTATTGGCCCGCTATCAAGGCTGGTATCAAATTGAAACTGGCGAAGGCAATGTGGGTTGGGTTTCAGCCGAATTCTTGAATCTTGAAGCTGGTGTTGCCGAACGCATCGCCGAAGCTGAATCGATTCCATCAGCCAACCCTGATTTGGTTGGTTGGGCAACTGATGAAGGCGTAAACTTGCGCTCTGGCCCAAGCACCAAATTCGATTCATTGGGCAAGCTGAGCAAAGGTGCTGAATTAACCTTATTGGCTCGTTACAAAGAATGGGTCAAGGTTCAAACTGCCAAAGGCACCAAAGGCTGGATCTCACAAGATTTAGTTGATGTCAGCAACTTTGTGTTCCGACGTGTACCATTCACGACCAATGTGCCTTCATTGCCAGTTGCACCAGCTGCCCCCAAAAAGAGCACCCCTAGCCAACCAGCTGGTGGCGGTGGCGGCGGTGGTGGCACTGCTAGCGGCGACGTTGCTTCGATGGCTTGGGCCTATGTTGGCTACAATTATCGCTGGGGTGGCGAAAGCCCAAGCAGTGGCTTCGATTGCAGCGGCTTGACCAAGTATTTGTATCGTCAAGTTGGGGTCAGCTTGCCCCACAGCGCCGCTGGCCAATATAGCAGCGCTTATGGCACCTTCATCGGAAGCATGAGCAACTTGCAACCAGGCGACCTGTTGTTCTATGCTGGCACTGCTGGCCCTGGCATCACCCACGTAGGCATCTACGTTGGCGGCGGTGTGATGGTCAATGCGATGACTCCCGCTTCGGGCGTTGGTGCAGTCAGCATCTATAGCAGCTACTGGCTCAATCACTATTACGGCGCGTTGCGGCCTTATCGCTAGTCGCTGTTTCATACAATAACTCAATGCAAGAAGCGTTCCACAAATTGTGGGACGCTTCTTTTGTTTTTTGGCTTAATCTCGGCTACTATAATCGCGCGTAAGGCTATTTCATAGTGGGGAGGATAACCCTATGCGAATTCGGACGATGCTTATGCTGGTGTTGGTGTTGGCGCTGATCGGTGTAGTTGGCTATGCATTTTTATCACCATCGCTCGGTTTTGACGGAATCATGGCTCAACCAACCTCAACGATTAAGCCAGGTATGACGGTACTCCAAGCAATCAAACGCCAGGCCAAGCTCTCAACGCTCTCAATGAATTTCTCTAAAGACACCACGATTATTCGTGAGCATGGAATTTTGGGGGCTTGCACCGAAGAAATTACCTATTTGGGCTATTTCAATGTGCAGGCGGGGATTGATTTGAGCAAAATTAGCGAAGAACGTCTGATTGTGAGCAATGATGGCTACCCTGACCAAGCCACCGTCGAAATCGTTTTGCCCGATGCTGAATTGCTGAGCAACGAGCTTGATACCCAAAACAGCCGAATTATTGCCCAAGATACGCCCAAATGGCTGCCTGGCTGTTCACATGAAATTGCCGACATGACGGTGGAAGCCCAAAACACCTTGCGCGAACAAGTGCGCCAAGATGCGCTCGAAAAAGGCATTCTCTCGCAATCGCAGCAACAAGCTAGTGAAGAACTTGGGCGTTTGTTAACTGATGTTGGCTATAAAAATATTACGATTCGCGCCTCGAATGGCTCCGTGCTCTACACAACCAAGTCGCAATAAACCAAGTATGAGGGTTATGGTATGGATTGGAATTTGTGGTCGGAACAAGCGCAGGATTTTGCGATTCGGGTGCTGCCACGAGTTTTAGCGGCAATTGTGGTGCTCTTGACGTTGCGCTATGGCATTCGGCTGGCCAATGGCGCAACCAACCGCGTATTAAAACGAGTGGAATTACCCAGCGAAGCCGAAAACCTAATTTTACGCTTAGTACGAATTTTGGTGATTGTCGCCGGTTTGGTGATTGTGCTGCTGGTCATGGGCTGGGGCCAACTGGCGCTTTCGTTTGTAGCAGGCTTGGGTGTAAGTGGCTTGATCATTGGTTTTGCCTTGCAAGACATCACCAAAAACTTAGCCGCTGGGATTTTGTTGCTGTTCCAGCGCCCGTTTCGGGTGGGCGACCGCATTTTAGTTGGCAATGATGAGGGCACGGTGACCGATATTGCGGTGCGAGCCACGACCATGCGCACTGCCGATGGTCGCGAAGTGATGGTGCCGAATGCTACGATTTACACCGGCACTATTACCAATTTGACGCGCTATGTGCAGCGTCGCCATAGCGTTGAACTGACCCTCAAACGCGATGTCGATTTTGCCCCAGTGGTGCAGGGCTTAGCTGAATTGGCTCGGACAACCGAGCATGTGTTGGAAAAACCTGCTGCCGAAGTGCTAATCACCGCCGTCAAAGCTGATGGCTTGATTGTCGAAACCCGTTTTTGGTTGCCATCCAAAGGTGTAGATAGCAACGTAGTACGCTCGAATTTGGCTGGTCGCTTGCGAGCTAAAGCATTGGCTGAGGATTGGCTGGCATGATCATCGATCTCAACGCCGATTTGGGCGAAGGTAGCGATTTTGATGCTGAATTAATGCCGCTGCTTTCGTCGTGCAATATTGCTTGTGGCGGCCATGCTGGCGACGAAGCAAGCATGCGAACTGCCTTGCAATTGGCTCAGCAACACGATGTTTGTATCGGGGCACACCCAAGCTACCCTGATCGGGCGCAGTTTGGGCGAGTGGTGATTGAACTTGAACCAAGCCAACTGCAGGCTAGCTTAACCGCGCAAATTACGCAGTTACAACGTTTGGCGACTGAGCAAGGGACTAAGGTACGCTATGTTAAACCCCATGGAGCTTTATATAATCAGGCTGCGATTGATTCCGATTTAGCCCAACTGCTGATTGCGACGATCCAAAACATCGACCCAAGCCTTGGATTGATGGGTTTGGCGGGTAGCTCGTTGCTCGAACAAGCGGCAGCGGCAGGCTTGCAGACAATCGCCGAAGGCTTTATCGACCGAGCTTACGAAATTGATGGTCGCTTGCGGTCGCGCAGCTTGGCTGGAGCTGTGCACCATGAGCCGAATGTGGCACTCCAACAGGCTTTAGCGCTTGCCAAAGGCATGCCATTTCCAAGTTATACTAAACTACCAATTCGGTTAACCGTGCAAAGTTTGTGTTTGCATAGCGATACCCCGCAAGCACTGGCTTTTGCCCAAGCTGTTCGTACTGCGCTAGTAGCTGAAGCTATTACGATTCAGGCGGCCTGCTGACGCGCCATATGGTCGCTAACTTGCGATGGCGGGTTGGCTATGCTAGACTCGATATAGCACAATCCAGACAGGAGTAGCCTATGACAATCACTGATCGCATGTTGATTGGGGCAATTGCCAGCAATCCCGGCGATTATGCGAAGGCAGGTCAGGCACGCTATTGTTTTACCACCCAAACAATTTACTTTTCGAGCGCCAAAAGCCCTGCGCCGGAAGATGCCAATAACAACTATTTCGACTTGCCCGCACTCAACGCTGATGGCTCCAAAAAATTAGTGACGGCGTTTCAACGCTATATCAAACGCTGGCCCGAAGATCGTCAGGCGATTATCGAAAAGTTTGCGTTGCGCCGTGGCTGGGAGCTAGCCATGGAGTTGCATTATGGGGGCGGTGCATTAACTGATCAAGAATCAGCCGAATGGCGCAAGATTGTTGATGGTCGGCTAACCCAATTAGTGGCTGCTGCTCGCCGTTATATTGAAGCTGGGCCAGGTGCGGCCAAGGAAATTATTGAATGAGCCTCGATTTAACCCAGTTTGTTCGCAATATCCCCGATTTTCCAATTCCTGGGGTTCAGTTTAAAGATATTACGCCGTTGTTGGGCAATGCTCAAGCTTTCGATGCAGCGATTGAGCACTTTGCTCAGCGCTATGCCAACCAACAATTACAAGCGATTGTCGGGATTGAATCACGTGGTTTTATTTTTGGTGCGCCTTTGGCATTACGCTTGGGGATTGGCTTTGTGCCAATTCGCAAGCCAGGCAAATTGCCAGCCCAAACCATCGGCGTAGATTATAGCTTGGAATATGGTACCAATCGCTTGGAAATTCATAACGATGCCTTGCAAGCTGGCGATCGGGTTGTAGTTGTCGATGATCTCTTGGCAACTGGGGGAACCGTGGTCGCGGCCTGCGATTTGCTCAACCAACTCGGGGCTGAGATGGTTGAGGCAGCTTTTTTAATTGAATTGACCTTTTTAGGTGGGCGCGAAAAACTTGGCAATCGGCCATTTTACGCCCAAATTCAATACTAAACCGACAATGAGGCCAGCAAGCCCCTACCGCATGCTGGTCTCAGGTTGTCCAATGGCGGGAGGTTGGTGCGATGGGTTACGCTGCCGATCTTTGTAATCAAGCAACTCAGCTTTTTCGGCAAGGCCAGTTTCGCAGCGCTGCGAGTTTGTTGGAGCAGGGAATTGTCGTCGCACGCCAAGAAGCCGATGGCGATAACGAATTGCTGTGTTACCAAAAGCTTACCGCAGCCCTGATGAACTTGGATCAGAGCCAGCAGGCGCTTGAGGTGGCAACCACGATGTTGGCGCGGGCACGCCAATTGCGCGAACCGCACTATGAATTAGTTGCCACAATTCGGCTGTGCAGTGCGCTGATCGACCTTGATTTGAAAGGACGCTGGGACGAAATTAAGGTCTTGTTGCTCGATTGTTTGCAGCAAGCCCAAGCCCGCAATACCACTGCTTGGCAACTCGATTGTCTACGCTTGTTGGCCAGCAATGCCATGACTATGCAAGAATACGATGATGCCCTGCAATATGCCCAACAAGGCTTGGGCATGATTCGCCACGATACCTACTCCGCTGATTTTTACCGCTATGTGTTTTATCGTGTGCTGCAACGTTTGCATACCCAGCGCGAGGAGCCTGCTGAAGCCTTGCGCTATGGTTTACTGTCGTTTGAATATGCTCAGCGCGAAGGCAACCCAGCGTGGATGATCACTGCTCGCCGCTATTTGGCCCATCTCCACTATCAACAAGGCAATCTTCAGGCAGCATTTGAGTTGTTTAGCGAGAATGTTGCCAGCGCCTTGGCCTACGATTCTGCCAGCGACCATCAAGATGCGACGATGTGGCGAGCCGAAATCGCCTTGCAATTAAAGATGGGCGAGCAAGCGCTCGAATTTTCGCGTGCAGCCCTCGAAATAGCCCGCAAACGGCTGCATGCCCGCGATGAGGCTTGGGCTTTGTTGGCGAATGTGCGGGCCTTGCACGCATTAAATCGTACTGATGAGGCTTGGTATTTTGCCAATGAAGCCTACCACTTTGCCCAAACCCAACAGCTTGAGCACCGCCAAAAAGAGGCGCGTGAGTGGATTGAAACCCTGACCAAGCAACAACAGCCCCAAAAATCGGCAACCAAACAAGGCTCATGGTTTGATCGTCTAATCGGAAAGCGCTGAGTGATGAGTACTGGAACATTTCAAGTTGATTTTGAACATCTGATTCGTTTGTTGGCCGAGAATTTGTATAGCGATCCACACGTTGCGATTCGTGAGTTAATTCAGAATGCCAGCGATTCGTGTGTGCGGCGTTTGGCCCAACACGGCGTTTTTCAGCCAGCAATTCATGTGCGAATCGACCCAACCAAGCGTTTGTTGGTGGTTGAAGATAATGGCACGGGCATGGCTCGCGATGATGTCGTGCGCTATTTGGCGACGATTGGCGCTAGCCAAACCCGCCAGGTCAAATTTTCAACCGCCGATCAAAACGCCGCGCAGATGTTGATTGGTCAATTTGGGATTGGCTTTCTCTCCACCTTTGTGATTGGACATCAAGTAACGGTTGATACCTTGGCTGAAGGCAGTGAGCAAGCGGTGTTGTGGCGTTCGCAGGGCAGCGCCGATTATAGCCTTGAATTGGGCACACGCCAGCAGATTGGCACAACTGTTACGATTGAATTAGAGCCAGCTTTCTATAATTTGCTCGATGAAACGACGCTTCGTGCCACAATCATTCGTTATGCCGATTTCATTCAATTTCCGGTCTACCTCGGCGACGATGCTCGCCCGATCAACCGCATGCATGCTCCTTGGCATTTGGATGCTTCGGAGCACGAATATATTGACTATGTGAAGCATCGTTATGGGGTCGTGCCCTTGGCAGTCGAGCCAATCACGATTAAGCAGCAGCAAGCTGAATGCGTTGGGGTTTTGGCAATTATGCCGTTGCAGGCCAATTTAGCCATTCGCCCGCGCAGCCTTGATGTGTTTCAGCGGCGCATGTATGTTTGCCAAGATTTGCAATTGCTGCCCGATTGGGCCACCTTTATCTGTGGGATTATCGATGCGCCATTGCTGGAGTTAGTTGCCAGCCGTGAAGGCTTTATGATCGAACGCCCTAACTATCGTGCTTTACGAGAAGCCTTGGTTGAGGCGGTGCGCTCGTTCTTAATTCGCTTGGCCCAGCGTGAGCCAGCGACCTTTGTGCAGGTGGTCAAACAATATAATAGTGGCATCAAACAGGCGGCAGTCAACGATAGTCAATTTTTTGCTGCGGTCGCCGATTTGCTGACCTTCGAGAGCGATATTGGCCCGATTACCCTAACGCGCTATCTTGAGCGAATTCCAGTTCGTGGGGCCGACGAACGGACAATTTTTTATGTGCTGAATGATTTGCCCCCAAGCGCTCAACAACGGGCAATTGTGGGTGCACGCGGTGTACCAGTGTTGCATATTAATTCAATCGAAGAAAAATTCTTGAAAAAATATTGTAGCCTGCGCCATGGCGTAAGTTTTCAGCCGCTCACCGCTGGCATCGCCGAGTTGATCGAAGCTGAAACCGACCAGCAATGGCGAAAATTAGAGCAACACTGCGAACAATTGGGCATGCAGGTTTATGCGGTGCGCTTCGAGCCAAGCCATTTGACGGCCTTAGCCATGCGCTCTAGCGATTATAAACGTGAACAAGTTGTGGATAGCCTGTTGAAAGGTAGTGGAAGTTTGCTCAGTTTTGTGCAATCGGTCGGGCGCAATCGTAGCGATGATTATGTTTTATGCGTCAACACGCTCAACCCATTAATTCAGCAACTGCGCGATGGCCAACTCAGCGACCCAACCTGGGCTACGGTTGTCCGAGCTTTATGGGGTTATGCCTTGCTTTCCAGCGGGGTTGAACTCACGCCCGAACTGGGTGAGGCGGTGCAAAAAGCCCAAACTTCGCTGCTCGAACTGGCACTGGCTCAACGCTAAGGAGTTGTTATGCAACGACCACATGGGATTCGCCAAGGTCAAATGACGATTAATGTGCCTGGGGTGATTCGCACCCTTGGCGAAAGTTTATATGCCGACCCGCATGTGGCGATTCGCGAATTGCTGCAAAATGCCCACGATACCTGCCTCGTGCGCCAAGCCGATGATCCCAATGCGCCATTGCCCGAAATTCATGTGCGCTATGACCCCTTTGGTCGCAGCTTAACGATCGAAGATAACGGTGTGGGTATGAATGAGACCGAGGTCGAGCAATTTCTCTCGGTGATTGGGGCCAGCAACACCGATGCTGTGCGTTCGCGGCTTGAGGCCATCGGTGAGCGTAGTTTGGCCGAACGCTTGATCGGGCGCTTTGGCTTGGGCATGCTAGCGGCCTTTATCATCGGCGAACGGATAGAGTTTGTTACCCGTTCGTTTCGCAGCGAAGGCGAGGCCGCAGTTTGGTGGGAATGTAGCGGCGAGCAATCCTACCGCATGGGCCAAACCACCCGCCCTAATGCTGGCACAACCGTCACCGTGGCGATCAAGCCAAGTCAAGTGCATTTACTGCGGGAAGATGAGCTTAGTCGTTTGATACGGCTGTTTGCTGATTTGCTGAGTGTGCCGATTTACCTCGATCCATCGCCACGCCCAGTTAATGTGATGCAAGCGCCATGGCATAGCGGAGCCAGCGAAAGCGAGTATATTCGCTATTTGAATGAACTGTATCCTAGCGAATCGGTTTTGGCGGTGATTCCGCTGAATGTCGAGGAAGATGATGGCGCGTTTAAGCTTGGCGGGGTGCTGTTTATCCCCAAGCAGCCGTATCTGAATGTGCGCGAACATGGCGATTTGATTATCTATGTGCGACGGATGTTTGTCTGTCGTGGCGAGCGCAGTTTGCTGCCAGAGTGGGCCAAATTCGTTAAGGGCGTGGTCGAAAGCCCGAATTTACGCGAAACAACTTCGCGCGAAGCTTTGCGCCGCGATGAATATTTCGAGCGGGTTCAGCGCACGTTGGGCCAAGTAATTTTAAATTATCTTGAACAATTGGCACTCAACGATCAGCGCTTGTTCCGCGAAATTGTCACCCAACACAATCGGGTGATCAAATCGTGGGCGCTAATTTCCGATGAGCTGTTTGCTCGAATCAAAGACATCGTGTTGTTTGAGACTGATGCTGGACGCATGAATTTGCCACGCTATTTTGAGCAATCGCAACTTTCGCGCAGCGGCATCAACAACGACGATGCCCATCAACGCTTGTTATTCTATTTCACTACGCCAGGCGGGATTGGTCAGCATGCTGTGTTGTTTGCGGCCAAAGGCTTACGCGTGATCGATGCGCAATATTTTCCTGATGAGCCATTTTTGCGCCGTTACGCTGAATTAACGCCTAATATTGGCTTGCGGCGCTTGGATGTTGGTGGTGATTTCATTTTCGAAGCTATGCCCAACAAAGATCAGCGTTGGTTGGAGCTTGAGGAGCGTTACGCCGAAATGGGCGTGCAAGCCCAAGTTTCGCAATATTTGCCTGAATCAATTCCAGCAGTGTTGATTTTTTCTGAGAATTCCGAAACCAGCGAACAAGTTGATACCTTGTTGGCCGACCCAAATTTGAGTCCATCGATTAAGCAACTGCTGCAGGCAATGCTTGATGAGCGCAAAGCTCAGCGCAAACATACTGGCAGCAAAGGTATGCTCTATTTAAATGCTCGCAATGCAGTGATTAACCAAGTAGCCCAATTAAACCATTATGCCGACCCGCAAATGCGTGATGTTTTGATTTTTCTCTACAACAATGCGCTGATGTTGAGTGCCCAAGGTGCACAGCGGATCGTCAAGCCTGAGCATGCCAAACAAATTTTCGATGCCAATAATCGGGTTGCTAGCGCCTTGATGAACGCAATTACTGGCACAACCAATGCGGTTGATTTGCCGCCAACCACAGTTGCACCTTACGCTGTGTTGATTAATACCCTTGGCAACAACCAAGTTAACCAGGAATTGCGTTATGTGCTGGAAAGCGCTCCCTTCTTTTTGCGAATCGTTGGCATTGATGCAGCAATCTCGCTGACTGAGCATAGTTTGCAGAGTTTGCAGCAGGCCGCCTGTATTGTGATTGATGCCAGCGAACCGGCTCAGGCTAGTTTGTTGGCTTTGGGAGCGGTTTGGGCGATTGCGCCGCATGTGCCAATTATCGCCTTGCGTTCAGCTGAAACCGAGCCATTGGCGATTCCAGCGATCGATGCAGTGTATGATTTGGGTGTGCGGGACGAGGCCTTGCGACGGGCTTTGCAGGAATTAAATATGGCTCAATCCGAACGTCGCTTAACCGCCGCTGATTTTCTGCGCTACGAATTTGTCAGTGAACGTTTGGCCCAAGCCTTAGCCGAACAATTTAGGAGCATCGATCAATTGCTTCGCGCCGATCCAGCTGAGGTCAGTAATTTGCTGGGAGTTCGTTTAGCGCCCTTGGGCTTGATCGAAGAATTACAACGAGCTTTAGAAGAAGATCGCGGACATTAGATCCGACGGAGCACGACGACGGTCATATCATCTTGGTATTGGCCGTCGCTCCAGCGATTGGCAGCGTTCATAATTTCGCTTACCAACTGCGAGGCCGGACGCTGGCTAAGCATACTGATTAGGTTACGCAAGCGATTCAAGCCAAATAATTCGCGATCATGGTTGGCGGCTTCAACCACACCATCGCTGACAAAAATCAAACTCTCGCCAGCTTGAAGTTCGAGCGCCGATTCGTTGTATTCCGCTTGCGCCACCGCGCCCAAGGGAAAGCCCGTCAAATCAAGATAATCGCATTCGCCGTTTTTTCGCACATGCAACGGCGCAATTAAGCCAGCGTTGCCCAACTGCATATGGCCAGTTTTTGAATCAAGCAAAGCATAGGCCAACCCAGTGTTGATTTTTTGCTGCGCCATACGCCGATAAAACAACGGATTGAGCCGATTAGCCAAACTTAGTTGGTTGGTTGATTGGCCCTCTTGCAAATGCAAATCGATTACGCTCATGGCGATAGCCATGAAAAATGCGCCAACTACGCCCTTGCCCGAAACATCGCCAACCGCAATATACCAACGGCCATCAGGCAAACTGAGCACATTGAAGAAATCGCCACCAACCTCACGGGCTGGTTGAGTAAAACCAGCAATTTCGTAGCCGCTGATCGCTGGTAATTGCTGGGGCAAAAAGCGTTGCTGCACCTCAGCCGCCAGATCAAACTCGCGCTGCAAGCGGGCGCGTTCAGAGCGTTCCTCGACTTGGCGAAAATTCTCTAGCACAACTTCGACTTTGCTGCCCATCGCTTCGACTGTGGCTTGCTCTTGTTTGCTAAACCCGCCAGGCCGATTGTAGAACGCCAACAGACCAATTGGCTTGCCTTCCAAGCGTAACGGCACAGCGAGGGCAGCATCAATTCGTTGGCCAAAACCGACTCGCTGAAAATCGCTGTTGTTTTCGAGGCTGGTTGCTGACCATGGCTCATTGCGCTTCAAAATATAGGCTGCGAGGCTGGTTTGGTAGGCGGCAGTGGCTTGAGCTTCAATCCCCCAACTAGCAGCAATGCGTGCTTGGCCTTGCTCAATCAAAATAATCTCACCGCCTTGAGCATCGATCAGCGTGCCGCCCTCTTGCAAAATCTCGGCGAGCAATTGATCGCGGGGCAGCGAACGGCCAAATAAATCGCCCATGCGGCTCAAAAATTGATAAAGCTCACGCTGGCGACTAAGCCGACCCCAACCGCTGCCCGCAAAATAGGCCAAGACCGGCATCAAAACGAGGGTCACAATAATTTCAACCGTGGGAGCGCCAAACATCCCATATTTAGCCAAGGCGGTAGCAACCAAGGGGGCGAATAGCAGATCGGCCAAAATCGCCACAGCCATGCTGCCCATCAAGCCAAACCCCATCGCAGCCTGAGCGATTGGAATCAAATAGAGGTAGCGTAACGCAGGCGCAGCTGCCCAACGCCCCTCACCAAGGTACATCACAATCGTAATGACCGAGAGCAACAGGCTGATGCTAATCACATCACGATGGCGGCGAGCACGATTCATGCGCGTAAAATTGCACTAAAACTAAACACAATATTGCAAAGGTAGCCTGGCACGACGCTTTGGTAGCGCCGAAACAACAGCGAGGCCGCAATCGAAATCATCGACAAATAAATCACGACCCCAGCCAATTGAATCGGATTTTGCCATTGACTGCGAATGAGGTAAATGCTCAAATTAGCGACGGTGGTAATAGCGGTTGCTTGCCAGAAGTTGAGTTTATACACATTTTGCAGCGAACGCAAGAGCACGCCGCGAAAAAATAATTCTTCGCCCAGCGATTGAAATACCTCGTAGCCCAGCGACCAAAACATATATTGCCACGGCTTAATGCTGAGTCCGACGATCCCGCTAAATCGAATCGTCGAGAAAAAGTGCAGCGAGATGAAAATACCTGCAAGCAAGCCAATCAAGACTTGATCTGGCCATTTGCGTAGGTGCAAGCCATGATTTTGCAATTGCTGATCGCGCTGAGCATACCAAAATAGCAGGATTGGGGGAATAAAAAAGAGGCCAGCCCAATATAAGCGCGGCGAATCGGCCAAGCCAAGCGCCAAAAAATGCTGATTTAGCCCGTGTTTGGCAGCAAGATTAACCGTGATTGCTGCCGCCGCCCATAATCCAAAGACTAAAATGGTGCGGCGTTTGGCCTGCGGCTGGCGAAACCATGCCAACCAACAGAACACCCCGGTAAACACAACCCACGAACCAACCTCCGTTACTACACCTTGGGTTGCTTGGCTGGTAAACGTCGTGCCCCACAAAATCATGGCCAAAGCACAGAGCATCGTTAGTACGATTGCCAAGCCATAACGCCAGGGTGGGCGTTGCAACAACGGGTGTTCTGGCGATTCTAGTTGATGAAAAGCAAGCAGCGACATAGTGCCTCCGTTGGTCGTGAGCGCTATTGTAGCATAGGGGAAAGAACATAGATGTAATGGTTCATTGGGTTGGCAACCAGTGCTCGTTCCCTCACCCCCAGCCCCTCGCCCACGGCGGCGGGCGAGGGGAGACTGTTGGAGCGGTTCCCCCTCGCCTCGCGGGCGGGAGAGGGCGGACAGGTTGGGACTGTCAAGTAGATTGTGTATTTCGCCCCATTACCCCGGAAAGCGTCCGTCAAAGCGAATGGCCAATTGGTTGCGAATCCGTGCCCAGTTTGGCAGCGTGACCCATTTTGCAGTGATATCGCGA
>NZ_BAABRU010000021.1 GCF_039545135.1 Herpetosiphon gulosus
GCGATATCACTGCAAAATGGGTCACGCTGCCAAACTGGGCACGGATTCGCAACCAATTGGCCATTCGCTTTGACGGACGCTTTCCGGGGTAATGGGGCGAAATACACAATCTACTTGACAGTCCCGCGAAACGATAACAAGCGGCTTGTATATTATGGAAAGCGTGCTATAGTGATACGTAGATGCTCCTGTGTATCACTTCAAGAGCATCGTGCTCCTCAACTCGGCCACTCCTCCATCGATAACCGTTGGTTATCCTATCACACCGAGTTCCCCTTCTCTTATATGGTGATAACCCACATCTATGGGTTGCGTGTCTCCATCGTCATCGATGCATGGCACCACCTACCACCTATTCAGGAACTGCTCCTGAATGGATCTACTATTGCCGTGGAATTTCTGTTCCTGCGTTGTTGGAATGGTTGGATCGCTATCCAGCTACCCAGCAGGCAGCACTGTGCGACCATTGGCAAAGGAGTCCTCCTCATGAAAGCCATTCTTGGCATCGTTACTGGAATCTTAATGTTGCTCTTTGCAGCAATTGGCTTCCAAAACACAACGGCGATTTCGATTCACCTCTTCGATTGGCAAACACCAGCCCTGCCTTTATGGATGCTCCTATTGACTGCCTTGGCCAGTGGGATGCTGGTGGTCGGCTTGTTTGCCTTTCCACGCCAGATCGAGACCTACTATACGAACCTCCGCCAACGTGGGCAGGCCGCTCCGGTTCAACGACCATTGATTCCAATTGATGCTGCGATGCCACCACCAACGACCATGCCACTCGCCGTCGAGGCTGGGCCACAACACTATAATCCACAAACCGGTGAGCGCCTTGATCCATGGATCGATGATGTGCCAAAACGCACGGTATGAGCACCTATGCTCGAATAACCGTGGTTGCATGTCCCGTCTGTCGTGCTAAACAAGGACTCTCGGGGGTCTTACATTGCGGCAGTATCGTGATCTGTGCGACGTGTCATTCGTCGCTGCGGGTTACTACCCTCCGACCAATGCGACTGAGGCTGGTTGACCCATCCTCTACGCGCACCGCCGAGAGTCAACCGGAGTCGTATGCCTAATCCATCCCGCTTGTGTTGGGCTGGCCCAATGCAAGCGGAAACCATGATCGGCTGCGGGATTTCCGCATCGATCACAATCGCAGACAATTGCTGCCTGCGCTAGTCCATCATAAAGGAGCATCCTATGGTGCCCCAAACGATTGCTGTTGTTAATAATGATTTGGCGTTATTGGATTTATTACAGGAACTCTTGCTCGAAGCTGGCTATGCCACCACAACCTACCTGACCACCGACCAGACCTATCAACAGTTACGGGATAGTCAACCAAGCTTAATTATTCTCGATGTGGGTCTTCAAGCATCCGCACCAGGCTGGCCATTGCTTAAATTACTCCATTTTGATCCGAATACGGTGCAGATCCCCGTTCTGGTTACGACGGTTGATCATGCTTTTATTCAAGGCAAGCAAGCCTTTTTGCAAGCAGCTGGCTGCGATGTGCTCGAACTTCCAGCCAGTTTTACCGACCTCGTTGCCAAAGTTGAAACATTAATTGGTGCGCCGCTTGCTCGAAGCATACCGACAAGCGATCCACCATAAATCCAAGGGTAATCAATATTCAGTATAGGTTACCTACCGAAAGGCGAAGTATGCCCCATTCCTGCAGGAGATGAGAAAGATGCTGTCTCATACAACCATGTCTTCCATCTTGATTCCAGCCTTAGAACGGCAGGGATGGTTAATCACCCATCAACCATTACGCATGCTATGGTATGGGATCGAAAGCCAACTCGATCTTGCGGCGAATAGCAACAGCCATAGTTCTATCGCGATTGCGATCTACCCTCCGCACGATGACAGTGGCGTACCACCATTAACATGCTTCTTGGGGCAAGCCTTAGTGACACAAGCAATTCTTGGACGACTTGACCCGATGTGTATGCTCTACTGTGCGCTTGATCGAGCTATATTTACGGCCTTATTAGCCGCACCGCTGAGTGATCTCTTACGTTCGGCCTATCAGATGCGATTTATCGTGGTTGATGCAACCCAAGGGGAGTCAATTCAATGGATACCTGCACAAGCCCCTGCACAATCCTTGAACTGGTCTTAACGGAACAAACCTGCGTTCCGTATGCCTATGGAAACTATAGTTTCCAAACCATTTTTGACCCTTATCAGCATCGCTATCTCGTCATTGTTATTGGATGGAACGGTCACCATCGTATCCATCATTGTTTACTGCACCTAGAATATCGGGACGGAATCATTTGGATTCATCATGATACGACGGCGGCGGGAATTACTGAGCCACTGATTGCTGCGGGGATTAACGCTGCTATGATTATCAGAACAAGTCCCCCTCAAAGCATGGCCGTCCCCCTAGAACAAGACTATATGCATAAGGATGGCAGATGTTAATCACCAATGCCTCTCAGAAAGGAATCCTCAATGAATCAATCACCATGGTATATCCTACCCTATAACCAAAATAATATCAGTAGTCCTGCTACTCATACTTCACATGATGCGGTTTGTCACGATGAAGCGGTAGTATCATCCACCCAAGATGGGTTGTCAGGAAACGATCGTGGTGATCGAGATGTCTGGAATACCGAAGGTGGATTCTGCCTCCTCGTGCCGTCGCCATTACAGGAAGACAACGATACAGTGCCATGATGTGGCACGATTGAATAGACAATCGATCGGCTGTTATCCGACAACACATGGCTCCCACACTTCCCTCCGTGCTTCAGGGGAGTCACCCACCCGCCTCCGTCGTTATACCCTGCTTGATCCAACGCTCGCCGATCTGCTTATCTGTGTCCGAAACCACGGAGACTACCGTCGCGCGTGGACTATCGCAATCGATACGGAGGTCTGTCCGATTCTCTACATATTGGCACGTATGCCCATCCAAGGAGTTTCTATGATCGACCCTATTCCCGTCCCCAACGGAGCGCCTCGGCTCCGCGACCATCCCGTCGCACGCGGTATCGGCAACAATCAGATTCTGCATCTTGCCGATGCTGTCGATCACCTCGTGAATGAGGTTCATCCCGCGATCCACGGTCATCGTCAGATAACCCTGTTCCGTCAAGCACCAGTCACGCTCGTCTTATTTGTCTTTGATGTGGGAGGTGAGCTTCCCGATCATGTTGCCCAAGGCATCGTCAGTATTCAGGTACTTAACGGCAGGTTGACCATCCACATCGCAGGGAATGATCATCCCTTGGATGCGGGACAGATCCTTTTCCTCAATCCCGCCGTTGCGCATAGCGTGCGGGCCGAGATCGCGAGCACGATGCTCTTGACCGTCCATCACATCGAGTCAATTACCGTGGCACAAACGACTGCGGAGCCATAATCCGGCCTGCGGGGGAGCCTACACTTACCACAGCAATCAGACCACGATGACCGCTGCATTGCAGCGAGGAGGTCGGTATGAAAACGATACGACTCTTTCCACCGCTCGTCATGGTGATCGGCCTCATCATCACCGGACTTGGCTATACGCTCCGAGGATTGATTACCCCCGAGGTCGCCGCAAGCTTTGGCATCCAGCCTGTCAGTGTATAACCGTACAAAGGCTGACAGTAGTTCATCGCGTCTGCATGTAATCGGATCGATGTGTGCCGTGCAAGGCGCTGCTCATCGCTGATCTATCGGGAATGGTCATACACCATGATCGATCAACATACTGATCCACTGC
Source organism: Herpetosiphon gulosus (assembly GCF_039545135.1). Lineage (NCBI taxonomy): Bacteria > Bacillati > Chloroflexota > Chloroflexia > Herpetosiphonales > Herpetosiphonaceae > Herpetosiphon > Herpetosiphon gulosus. The sequence goes on from NZ_BAABRU010000021.1 coordinate 3,734, forward strand.
TTGGTGCAACCTGCTCCTGGCCTGGTGAAGTGGAAGGCACACTGAGCGTATTGCGCTGGGAATCAGGTACACAAGGTTCACCTGCTCCCCTGATTCCAAAGGAGTCACCATGGTCACGTCACATCGAGAACAGCATCGAACCCAACATATCGGCTGGCTACGTGCATCAGTCTTAGGCGCAAATGATGGGATTGTCTCAACTGCCAGTCTGGTGGTTGGGATGGCCGCATCAAATGCATCCCATCAGTCGGTGGTCGTAGCCGGCATTGCTGGCTTGGTTGCAGGGGCAATGTCCATGGCCGCAGGCGAATATGTATCGGTCAGTTCCCAGGCAGATACGGAACGGGCGGACATTGACCGTGAGCGCATGGAACTCGCCGTGGATGCCCATGCCGAACGTGCGGAACTGGCAGCCATCTATGTTCGCCGTGGACTTGACGCATCCCTCGCTGAGCAAGTTGCCGAGCAATTGATGATGAAGGATGCGCTCGCGGCCCACGCCCGCGATGAACTTGGGATCTCTGAGACCATGCGTGCCCGTCCCATCCAAGCAGCGTTTGCGTCGGCGGCTGCCTTTGCCGTTGGCGCAATACTCCCGCTGATGACCGCCGTGCTTGCGGCTGAACCCTATCTCGTTGTTTTGGTGACGGGAACCTCACTCGTATTCCTCGTGCTGCTGGGGATCTTAGCTGCCTATACCGGTGGTTCGTCCATCATCGTCGGTGCCATGCGGGTAGTTTTTTGGGGGGCGCTTGCGATGGTATTAACGGCTGTCGTTGGAGCGATCTTTGGGACAGCTGTCTAGATCGTGCTTGGGAATCCGAAGCTATGCGTTCGCCGCATTTTTGAGGCGCTGCAGGTGAAGCACAGGGAAGGGGGACAGCAATCGTGGTTCTGGGAGTTGATGTCTCGGTGCCGAAGATCACATAACATGCCTATGATTTATTGAGGATGGCTGGTGTGAGATGCCCGTCTTTATCCCATTCCTGCCATCGGTACCATAGAAAGGATATGGTATGTACAGCGTCAAAACGAAGTCGCGGTTTACCCAAGTCTCCAAGTGGACTGCCCATATCACGGGACGACCACGGACATTTGGTCTTGCGGTCGGGGTGATCTTCCTATGGATGATCAGTGGACCACTGTTTAGCTGGAGCGATACATGGCAGTTGGTGATTAATACGAGCACAACGATTATTACCTTTCTTATGGTCTTTCTGATTCAAAATACACAGACGCGCGATTCAGAAGCCATTCAAATTAAGCTTGATGAATTGATCCGTGCAACGCAGGGTGCTCATAATGCGCTTCTTGATCTGGAGGAGTTGGAAGAGGACGAGTTAGACCAGATTCGGGCGACATATCAACGATTGTCGGAACGAGCTCGCGAGGCCATCCGTCATGGATTGGTCGATACGGATAACCCCGAACCCGAGATGGCATAACGAACATGGTACACAATGAGAGCAATGTGGACTATCCGTGGAGTTACCACATCAGGAACTAAAAGTAAATTCCTCATGCCCACCAAGCTTAGATCTATCATGTCGTTAATGCCCATAAGCACTGGGCCGTAAGAAAGAAGCATCTGATGATGCCCCAAACAATTGCGGTTGTCAATAATGATTGGGCCTTGTTGGATTTATTGCATGATCTCTTGCTCGAAGCAGGCTATGCCACCACAACCTACCTGACCTATTAACAGTTACGGGATAGTCAACCAAGCTTAATCTCGATGTGGGTCTTCAAGCATCCGCACCAGGCTGACCATTGCTTAAATTACTCCATTTTGATCCGAATACGGTGCAGATCCCCGTTCTGGTTACGACGGTTGATCATGCTTTTATTCAAGGTAAGCAAGCCTTTTTACAAGCAGCTGGCTGCGATGTGCTCGAACTTCCGGCCAGTTTTACCGACCTCGTTGCCAAAGTTGAAACATTAATTGGTGCGTCACTTGCTCGCCAGAAACAGGAACATGAAACGCTGTGATCGCATGTAGCATTTGAGATAGACACTCAGCCTGAACGTCATAGTTAATCTTACGAACGATTATCTACTAGTATTCAATTTATCCAATCCTCTAGTCGCTGATTCAACGCCTGTTCCATCACCAGCCAATCAACCCAAATTTCGCTTAATTCGATCAGTGTCATGCAATATGCTATGCTGATGGTATTGACAATTTATCTTGACATCAAGATATAATTTATCTTCATATCAAGTATCTTTATATCGGGATAATCTATGCATGACCAAGTTGACAGTTTTATTGCTGAGTGGCAGCGCGAACGACCGGAGCTTGATGCTACGCCGATGGGCTTGATTGGGCGAATTGCCCGGTTGGAACAACATTTGAGTCGTGAATTAGCGCGGATATTCGGCCAATTTGGCTTACAACGCGGGGAATTTGATGTGCTAGCAAGTTTGCGGCGGTCGGGAGCACCCTATCAGCGCAGCCCAACCGCCCTATTCAATACCTTGATGCTCTCATCAGGAGCCATGACCAACCGACTTGATCGCTTGGCCGCTCGTGGCTTAATCAAGCGCATTCCCGACCCACACGATCGGCGCAGCCTGTTGGTGCAGCTCACAGCCGAGGGTTTAGATGTCATTAATCGAGCCGTCGAAGCGCATCTGGACAACGAACAACGCTTGATTGCCAGTTTGAGCAACGAGCAGCGCGAGCAATTAGCCACGCTGTTACGCTGTTGGCTGCTCGATTTAGAGCCAAATCAAGCTTGAGAAACTAACAGCAGCAATTCGGCTTGACTCAAGGCTTCGCCTGTGGCTTCAGCGGCTTGACGTTCAGCTTGTCCCAAACTGTGATCAAGCTGTTCGCGCAAGCTGGTTATGTCGCGCCAGCTTACTGCCGAGTAGCCAACATCGCAGGCATTGCGCAAACTGGCCGCACCGCCAACCAAATAGGCGGCATGCTCAGGATTCGGCGTTGCCAGCCATTCAGCAAAGCCTTCGAAGGCAATCGCCAATGAACGTTGGACATTCAGCCGTGCCGCCATTGTGACTGCTTGATGCAGCACTTCGCCAGATTCACGCCGTTCGTCAGCATTCTGGCGCAGCAAAGCCAAGCCCAACCCATACAAGGCCATAATTAATGGTGGTGATTCTTCGTTTTGGCGATGAATCGCGATGCTTTCACGATATAAGTGCTCAGCCTCGGCGTATTCGTGCATATTCAAATGGGTACTAGCAATATTTTGAAACGAGACCGCTTGGCTCATTTGATCGCCCATTTGTTGGTAAATTGCCAAACTCGCTTGGAAATACTCACGGGCGGCTTGGTGTTCAGCTTGAAATTGGGTGACCGAGCCAAGATTATTCAAAATAATCGCCTCGCCCCAAACATTAGATTGTTGCTGACGAATCGTTAAGGCTGCTTCATAGGCTTGGCGTGCCGCTGCATAATTAGTTTGCTCGGCGTAAATCATGCCTTGGTTGTTCAACAAACGCGCCTGATAATCCAAATCACCAAGGGTTTTGGCATGGGTCAGCGCCGCATCATAAGCCTGCAAGGCCGAAGGATAATCGCTAATTGCATAGGAAAGGAGGCCATTGGCATAGCCAAAATGCAGTTGAATTTCTGGCTCAAAGCTGGCAGCCTGCGCCCCAATTCGCGCAATCCAGCTTAATCCTTCGCGAATATAGCCTTGTTGAAACAAGGGCAGCACCATACTCGAAATTAAGCGGGCAATCTCGCTGTAGCGCTGTTGTTGATACAGCCATTGCAAAGCGCTGCGAATATTGGGCATCGCTTGATTCAGGCGTTTGCTCCACACCATGCCTTGGCCTTGGCGAATACCAGTATCAATATCGATTGCCAATTGTTGAAAAGCCTTGGCATGCAACTCGTGACAAGCATGGTCAAGTTGGGCATTGCGCTTGAGTTGGCGGGCCGCATATTGGCGAATCGTATCGAGCATGCTATAGGTTGGTTCTTCCGAGGCGGCGTTGCTCAACAGCAGGCCTTTGGCAACCATGGCTTGGAGCGTTTTGGCAATATCAATCGTGTTAGGTGCTTCGTTGGCCAATAATTGCACCTGATTGAGCGTCCACTCGCCTTGAAAGACCCCCAAGCGTGGCAACAACCAGCGAATCGCCGGAATACTATAAGAAATACACCAATCCAAAACCGGGTGCAGCACTTGTTCGGGGGCTGGTGCGGCTCCTACATTTTGCTCAGCAGGTAGATAATTGCGCAATAACAGCAGCAAATCGGCGGGGCGTAATTTATCGCTATGGGCCGCTACCAACTCAATCGCCAAGGGCAAGCCGCGCAAACGCCGACAAATCTCGACAATATGCAACGCATTATTGTGATCAAGCATAAATTCAGGTCGCACCCGCCGAATCCGATCCAAAAATAGCGCCACCGCTGGACTCATGCTGATGGTTTCGATTTGGACGGAGCCACCACCCAGCGGAATCGCCAATGGCGGAATCGGAATTACTTCTTCTTGGGGATCATTGGCGGCTTGTTGGCTGGTTACCAACACCCGCACCTGCTCGGTTTGGCTCAACAAGCCAATCACATGCGGCGCAGCCTCGATCACTTGTTCCATATTATCGAGTACGATTAAGTATTGACGTTCGCGTAAAAATTGCACTAAAGCTTCTTCATACACCAAACTGCCACGTTCAGCCAAGCCAAAGGTGCGAGCAATCGTCGGAATCACCAAATCGGGGTCGTCGAGGGTTGCTAACGAAATAAAGGCCACGCCATCACGAAACTCAGCGTGCAAGCGATCAGCAATTTGAATGCTCAGGCGGGTTTTGCCAGTACCACTTGGGCCGAGCAAGGTCGTAAAACGGGTTGGCGATTGGCGCAAACGTGTTACCAGCGCTGCAACATCGGCATCGCGGCCAATCAATGGGGTCGTGAAAGTTGGAAAGCCAATGCGTTGCATAACCTGATCTCCCGTAGTTGGTTGTTTGTCGAGTATGCCGCAAAACCGCTGTAAAAACAAAGGTCTAGTCTAGGCTAAATCTGCCAATCGTACTAGGACTAGCGAATTCCCCTCACCCCCGACCCCTCGCCCACTGTGGCGGGCGAGGGGAGTTCCAACTATCATGGCGGATGTTTCCCCCTCGCCTCGCTCGGCGGGCGATGGGGTAAGGGGTGAGGGAATGCCAATCGACGGCGCACCTACCCAACCATTGTTGAAAACCTACCCTTGTAAGGTTCGGGGGTGAGAGCATAGCAGCGTTTGTAATGCTCTGAACCAGCAAAGAAATCTGCCAATCGTACTAGGACTAGCGGTAGCAGTGTGTGCTACCGCCTTTTAGCCAGAAAGTACCGCGTTGATTCAGGCCATGCCTCGGTACAATAAAGTTACTGACGGCGACCTTCGCACCAAGGAGCACCTATGCGCCTGCGTTTTATGTTGATTTTGATGCTAATGAGCGGCAGTTTGAGTTTTAGCCTCAAACCTGCCGCTGCCCAAGCCAGCCTATGTTTTGCCGATGTGCCAGGCATTAGCAATTGTATTAGTGGGCGTTTTTTGAGCTATTGGCAACAAAATGGTGGTTTGGCAGTATTTGGCTACCCACTCTCGCCTGCTCAAAACGAAACAACCGCTAACGGCACATTTACGACTCAATATTTTGAACGCCAACGCTTTGAGCTACACCCCGAATTGGCCGCGCCCTATGATGTCTTGCTTGGCCGTTTGGGAGCCGAAATCTACGAACGCAACCACGGCAACTGGCGCAATGCTCCCAAAACCAACCCAAGTACCCAAGGCTGTTTAGTATTTAACGAAACTGGGCGCTCAGTTTGCGAACCATTTTTGAGCTATTGGTTGAATCATGGCTTGCTTGATGGCTCTTTGAATGCCTACGAACAGTCGTTGAGTTTGCTAGGCTTGCCGCTGACCGAACCACGCCTCGAGCAAAACCCCGACGGCGATTGGGTGATAACGCAGTGGTTTGAACGCGCTCGGCTCGAAGATCATGGCCCAAAAGGCGTGTTACTTGGCCGTTTGGGAGCCGAACTTAAAGCCCAGCCAGCCCCAAGTTATCCGAGCGAAATCACGGCCTTAGTCGATGCAATCAATCGTCAACGCAGCCAAGCTGGATTAAGCAGCTTGACAATCAACCCAACCCTCAACCAAGCCGCCCAAATTCATAGCGACGATATGGCTCGTAATAACTTTTTCGAGCACACTGGCAGCGATGGCTCGAACGCCGGCCAACGCATGCAACGCGTAGGTTACACATGGCGAGCTTGGGCCGAAAATTTAGCGGCTGGCTATACCGATGCTCAAGCAATTATCGATGCTTGGATGCAAAGTCCAGGTCATCGCGCCAACATTCTGTATGCCGATGTTAGCGAAATTGGAGTTGGCATTGCCCGTAATCCCAATTCAGAATACCAAATTTATTGGACAGTCAACTTCGGTGCACGCTAAGCCTGCTCAATCTGCACCACCCGATCACGGGCTGCTAAATCGCGCACAAGCTGAATCTTGGCCTGCGGAAAACTAGCTTGGGCAAGGGCAACAACGTCTGGCCCTTGCCAAGCCCCAAGCTCAAATAATGCAGCGCTAGGCTGGCCTTGGCGCAGAATTGCTGCCGTTGCTGGCAATAATTGGCGATAGCAATCAAGGCCATCGGGGCCGCCATCAAGTGCAAGGGTTGGCTCATGCAAACGTACTCCAGGCTCAATTTCCTCAAGCAAGGTGTAGGGTGGGTTGCTCAAGAGCAAATCAATTGGCTCTGGCAATTGACTAACACCATCGCCATGAATCAGCTCAATCTGTTGCTGCAAGCCATGGCGCTCCACATTACTTTGAGCTACGGCCAAGGCATCGGGCGAAAGATCAACCGCATACATTTTAATAATGGGCGAATGTTTGGCCACCGCCACCGCAATACAACCGCTGCCCGTGCCAATATCGGCCACTACCAACGGACGTTGCTGCTGTTTGATCCAGGTTAATGCCTGCTCCACCAGAATCTCAGTATCAGGCCGTGGCACCAAAACCCGCCGATCTACATTAAACATTAAGCCATAAAACTCACGCGAGCCAATCAGGTAGGCGATTGGTTCTAAGGTGCTGCGCCGTTTAATTAAGCCTTGAAATTGATCAACCTGCTCAGTCGAGAGTTGATCGTTGAAGCTCGCCAAAATCTGGGTCGGCGTGAGGCCAAGCACATGAGCCAACAACACGCGAGCATCGAGTTGCGGGGTCAGCGAAGCGCTGATCAAAGAGTTGGATGCCTCAATTAATGCCTCGCGCACAGTCGTTATAGCCATCTCAGGAATTCCTCAGCATATTGCGATACCTACGTAATGCACTCGTAATCTGCACATCTAGAGACTCCTAGGCGAATCAGGCATCATTGTGCTAGCAGCAAACAAACCCGCATAGCAACCGCAGGCGCGGCTGTTTCACACTCCCAAGGAGGTTGCATTATGGATCGTGGTGTGATTTTTTTTATTTTGTTGGTGGTTATTATACTCTTGATTCTTTTGCTCATTGTGGCAACTGGTGGTGATGATCAAGCTAATGCCATGACCACTGCCCAACTCTTGATGCAACAATTTGCCTGAGCATCGCCAAAGGTGCTACCATTCGCCACAGATGGGATGCCAAGTTTGGCATTATTGGTAATGGAAGGACACAAACATGCAACCATCTGGGCAATCGATTGCATTAATTGGCCCAAGCGGCGCAGGCAAAAGTACGGTTGGCGTAGGTTTAGCCCAAGCGCTCGGCTGGCGTTTTATCGATTTAGATCAACTAATTATCGAACGCGCCGAAAAAAGTATTAGCGATATTTTTAGCCAAGAGGGCGAAGCGGGCTTTCGCGAGCGCGAAACCGCCGCTTTAGTCCAAGCATTACAAACTGATCAAGCCGTCATCGCCTGTGGTGGCGGCATCGTTTTGCGCGAAGTTAATCGGCAATTGCTGCGCGAGCAGGCTTGGTGTGTCTATCTCACCAGCGCCATCAGCACCTTGGTTAAACGCCTAACTGCTGATCAAGCTAATCCTCGGCCATTACTGGCGAGCGATATTAATGAACAACTTGTCATCCAACTCGCTGAGCGTTTGCCACTCTACAGCACCCTCGCCAACTGGACGATCCAAACCGATGGCTTGGCTCCACAAATTGTGGTCGAACAACTGATAAGGGCTTGGGGTTTAGTGGGCAAGCCGCAAGTAAGCGAAGTGTTTAGCTCTTTCAACAGTCGTTATTATGTTAAAAGCGGGGCACTGGCGGCACTCCCCAATGAATTAGCCAATCTTGGGCTAACTGGCACATGCTGGTTGATCAGCGATAGCCATGTTGGACCGATGTATGCACCAAGCTTGATTCAAGCCTTAGAAAACTCCGGTTTCCCATGTCAACGCTACGATATTCCGGCGCAAGAGGCCAGCAAATCATGGCAGCAAGCAGGCGAATTGTATACGTGGCTGCTCGAAAATGGGGTGCAGCGTGGCGATACGGTGTTGGCGCTGGGCGGCGGCGTGGTTGGTGATTTAGCGGGCTTTATTGCGGCCTCAATTCTACGTGGCATCGCCGTGGTGCAATTGCCAACCACAATTTTGGCAATGATCGATAGCAGCATTGGCGGCAAAACCGGCATTAATCACCCGCGGGGCAAAAATTTGATCGGGGCGTTTCATCCGCCGCGTTTGGTGTTAATTGATGATGCAGTGCTAAGCAGTTTGCCGCGCCGCGAGCGGGCAGCAGGCTGGGCCGAAGCCGTCAAACATGGAGTGATTGCTGATGCCCAATTGTTCGCTGATTTAGAACGAGCAGGGGCAAGCCTCAATGATGTGCCCGCCAAGATCACCAGCGATCTGTTGGTGCGCTCAGCAGCGGTCAAAATTGGCGTGGTCAATCGCGACGAACGCGAAACTGGCGAACGCATGCTGTTGAATTATGGCCATACCTTGGGACAAGCGGTTGAGGCTGCGACCCAGTACAAACGCTATGTCCATGGCGAAGCGGTGGCGATTGGCATGACCTTTGCCGCCAATCTGGCGGTACAACTTGGCATGTGGACAAGCGCTGAGGCCGAACGCCAACGAGCCTTGTTGCAAGCACTTGAATTGCCAACCGCCCTGCCCCGCGATTTGGATATCGAGGCCACGCTTGCGGCGCTCAATTTGGATAAAAAACGCGCCAAAGGCAGCGTGCGCTGGGTACTGCCAACCCGCATCGGCCATGCGCAAGTTGAATCACACGTTGACCCCGAATTGGTGCGCAAATTGGTTCATGAATTGGTCGAACAAGCCTAGAATTTCTCATTCTACTGTTTAACCGCCCGACCTCGATTTGAGCTGCTGGCTTGCGCCAAGCCCCAAATCGAGGTCGTGATCTCAGAAATCTAATGCTTAGAGTGCAGTATCAACTTGGGCGCTAGCAAAGGTGGCCATTTCGCGCAAAATATGACAAGCTGCTTGCACCAATGGTATTGCCAAAGCTGCGCCGCTACCCTCGCCGAGCCGTAAATCAAGCTGAAGCAATGGGCGCAAACCCAGTTGTTGCAAAGCAATTCGATGGCCTGGCTCAGCTCCAGAATGCGCCGCAATACAATAATCAAGCGCCGTTGGAGCAAGTGATTGAGCTACCAAAGCCGCTGCTGTGGTGATAAACCCATCAACTAAAATTGGCACGCGCCGCTGAGCAGCACCCATAATAACCCCTGCCAAGATGCCAATTTCAAAGCCACCAACCTCGCTCAAGGGCTTAATTCCATTCACATTACTACCAACCCGGGCAACGGCTTGGGCCACAACCTCGATTTTGCGTTGGTAGTGCTCGGCTTGGACTCCCGTGCCATGGCCAGTCACCACAGCCGCAGGTTGCTGGCAATAGATTGCGGTTAAACAGGCGGCTGCGGTTGTATTGCCAATCCCCATCTCGCCGAGGGCAATCAAATCGTGGCCGGCATCAGCCAACTCATGGGCGATGTTCATGCCGCGTTCAAGGGCAGATTGGGCTTGGGCTAGGCTCATGGCTGGTTCAATTGCCAAGTTATGCGTGCCAGCCCCGAGCCATTCGCTACGAAAATTAGCGGCTTCGCTGGTGATCGCGGTTTGAACACCTGCATCAATAATTAGTAGCTCAGCCCCAACATGGCGAGCCAAAACGCTCACCGCCGCGCCGCCCGCCAAAAAATTCGCCACCATTTGAGCTGTGACGCTCGATGGATAAGCACTCACACCATATTCAGCAACGCCATGATCGGCTGCCGCAACCACGATAATCGGTTTTTGCACGCTTGGCGGGCATTGCTGGGTGATGCCTGCTAATTGAATCGACAGCGTTTCGAGCAGACCCAATGCACCCTGCGGCTTAGTCAGTTGCTCTTGGCGTTGCTGCGCTTGCTGCATTGCAGCGGAATCAAGCTCAGCAATCGTGGCTGATAGATCGTCAATGTTCACTCGTTGCTCCAGGTATAGGTTGATCGCCGCGCAGAATAGCATCAATTTCATTCGAGGACAAACGTTGGACATCAGTTGGACTAGACTTAGATTCGGCTGGATTGGAGGTAGTTGGTGGGGCTTCAACGCTCAAACGCGTACCAGTTAATGGCATAACCATGGTCAATTTGGGGTCGGGAATTGTCTGCTCAAGCCCTTCGAGCGTATCGCGCAAGGCTTCATCATACACTACGACTGCATCACTACCAATGCCCGCAATCCCGCTGCTGAGCACATATTGACGTTCGCCCTTCAGCACGCCACGGGTGATCACATAGCCAACGATCAGGCCAGTTTCATCAAGCAATAATTCGCCTATCGTTCCCAGTTTGTTGCCAGAGCGACCGATCGCCGGCGTGCCAGTCAGGTGAATTTTCTTTTCGAGCAGGGCATGAACATGCGGGATAGCGTTGGCACGCAGCACTTCGCAGCCAGCTTTGACCAAAATCACATCGCCAACCCACACCAACACCTGCGACCATTCAACGATTGTGGCTTCGCGAAACAGACCACCCGTGCTGGTCAATAACCCGACAATTCGCCCTGCATCGTGATCAACCAAAAGATCGGCGACTGAGCCGATAATATTACCAGTATCGACTCGAATGATCGATTTTTTGACCAACTCTCCTGCCTTATACATTGCCATAACTCCATAACTAAATTTGATTGGAATGACGCGCCGCGCAGTTGACGAGCCGCTAAAGCCTGCGGTATGCTTGGGCCTAGTTCCAGCATCTCGAATGGAGGCGAGCAGCCACCATGCATCAGTTAGAGGTCGTTTCTTGCACCAGTACGATGCTCGATATGGTTGTTCCGATCGCAGTGCTTGTACCGCCCGACCATTCAGCCGACGGGCCTGCCTGCCCGGTTGTAACTTTGCTTCACGGGTTGTCAGATAGTTATATGTGCTGGTTGGATTATACAAATATTCGGCAATATATTGCTGCGACGCGCTTAATTGTGGTAATGCCGCATTGTGGGCGCTCATTTTATGCCAACGGCCTTGGTGGCCAGCAGATTGAGGAATTTCTCGCCGCTGAGTTGCCTCAATTGATTGATGCTCAGTATACGACAATCAGGCAACGTGAGGGCCGCGCAATTGGCGGTGTTTCGATGGGTGGCTATGGAGCGCTACGCTTGGGCTTGCGCTATCCGCAGCATTGGAGCGCCGTTTTTAGCCATAGTGGGGCAGTTGATGCCCCGCGCTGGATCGACGATCCCTCGAATATGGTGATTTTCGGGCCAGTCGATAGCCCCATTCGCCAAGAATACAGCCTTTTTCGCATGCTTGAACAATTAGTTGTGCCAATTCCGGCAATGCATTTTGATTGCGGAATTGATGATTTTTTAGTTGAGGAGAATCGTTTATTTCATCATGCGCTACGCCAACAGCATATTCCGCACATCTACCGCGAACGACCAGGCGGCCATACTTGGCGTTATTGTGATGAAAATTTAGCGGCTAGTCTGAGTTGGGTTTGCCAACAACTCGAGCTGCCAAATCGATCTTAAATCTACTTATGTCATTCAGGGGAGAGTGACAAGTTTTGTCATACAGAGGTTGGTTACAGTGGTGGCGTGCCACTGAACAACATGCTAGTTCAGGAGACACAATGGATTTGCTCAAAGGGAAAAAAGCCTTAATCGTTGGAATTGCCAATGATCATTCAATTGCTTGGGGCATTGCCCAAGCCTTGAAACAGGCTGGAGCCGAATTGGCCTTTTCGTATGCTGGCGAGAGCTTAGAACGCCGCGTGCGCCCATTGGCCGAGCAGCTTGGCGTGAGTTTTGTGCAGCAATGCGATGTGAGCGACGATGCCCAAATTGCCACACTGTTCGAGCGGCTGGGGGCAGAATTTGGCTCGTTCGATATTTTGGTGCACAGCGTGGCCTACGCCAAACGCGAAGATCTTTCGGGCCGTTTTATCGATAGTAGCCGTGATGGCTGGCGAGTTGCGATGGATGTTAGTGCGTTTTCGTTGGTAGCGCTCACCAAAGCTGCCTTGCCATTGCTTAATCCCAACGCCAGTATTTTGACTTTGAGTTACTACGGTGCAGAGAAGGTTATTCCCAACTACAACGTGATGGGTGTTGCCAAAGCCGCGCTTGAAGCCAGCGTTCGCTATTTGGCCGCCGATCTTGGTCCCGATGGGTTGCGAGTAAATGCGATTAGTGCTGGCCCAATCCGCACACTTTCGGCCTCGGGCATTGGCAATTTTCGACGGTTGCATCGCGCCTTTACTAGCGCCAACCCCATGCGCCGTGCGATCACGATTGAAGATGTTGGCAATACCGCTCTGTGGTTATGCTCGGAGCTAGCCAGCGGCGTAACCGGCGAAGTCGTGTATGTCGATGGTGGCTATAATGTGCTCGGAATGAGCGAAGAAGAACAATCAAGCTAGCAGCACTGAATTTTGTTCCCCAAACTGGTGGGCTAGGTGATAGTACCGTCAATGATCGAATTGAAATTCAACCCTAAAGCTTAAGTATTGCCCCGCTGCTGGTAATTCCAACGGCGGGGCATTTTAGCTCACTCGACGGCTGTCCAACTAGTGTGAATATCACTAAATAAGCGACCATAACGGGCTAAACGCTCAAGTGGCTCGTTGAAAGCTTGGGCATCGGTTTTGCGCCCAGCCTCGCGCACAATCCCACGTAATTCCTCGATATTAGTATATAAATCACCCAATTGGGCTTGGATTGCCTCTAAACGTTCAACCCATTCTTGATCGGTATCGCTCATACTTAACTCCTTGTAGCCAATGTAGTATCCCTATTTTAGCACATGTGTCTTGATCAAGATCACTCTTGACAAAACATAAGATCATTGGCTATGCTGCATGCGCCATTACTCCTAGTGGCTGATTAGTACTTAGATCTGAGAGAACCCTAAATCCATCGCTACCCACCATCGTTGCTTCATTTAGTGGCCTACTCGGCTAACGTACCAATGTGATGTTTGCTAAGAGTAAGGTATATTTTTGGTTTGCAATGCAAACCCGCTATTTTAATGTTATGGCAACCCCATAACGCTGACAAGGAGCCGAAATGGCAGCAGATGTTGTACAAAGCGATTACGAACGCTTAGCTCAAGTGGCGACGCAGTTCCAAAAGCTGCACGATCAACAAACCCAGATGGAAGCCATGGTCCGCCAGACCTATCAGCAATTGCGCACCGATTGGGCAGGTGATGCCGCCGTGGCCTTTTTTGGTGAAATGGACGATAGCATTTTCCCAACCCTCAAGCGCTTACAAACAGCCTTAAGCACTGCAAGCAGCGTGACTACCCAGATCTCGCAAATCTTCCGCCAAGCCGAGGAAGAAGCCGCCAAAGGTATCACCTTTGATGGTGGGGGAAGCGCTGGAGCTGCTGCTAGCGCCGCTGGAGCAACTGGAGCGGGAGCGGAAACTGCAACTGCCAGTGCTGCAGCCGGGCCAACAACACCAGTTGGGCCTGATAGTTATGGTGATTTTAAGGTTGGCCCACCGCAACGGCCAAATATTCATCATGATAATGGATTTTTGGATAAATTTAAGCCAACCTCGCCGACGGTCGAAGATTATCTCACTTTGACCGAATGGCGAGCCTTATTGCATGGTTCTAAGGCCGCTACTCGGCTTGGGATTAAAGATCTTGATGATGCGAATGATGCCTATGAACATTTTTTAGATGGCAATGGAGCCGATCGACGCTTTAATCTTGATGAATATATTGCTGAAGATCCTAGTGGCAAGATGGCGCTCGATAATATGACCCGTGATGCAATGCTTGCAGCCGAGAATATTGGCCCCGGACGCGATTCATTCCAGATGACCTCGAATCGAGCCTATGCGGTTGGGGTTGGCGACCCTAACCACCCTGATTATGGGCGCTTTCCGTACCCTGAAACTGAAAATTGGCAAAAAGCCATTGGTGCTCATAGCGCTTGGACAAGTTCCAATGTGCAGGTGACCATCAATCCCGATGGTACCCGCCACTATCGTATGGAAATGACCGTGCATGCCGAGGATCGCTACAATTTCAACCCAGGAGCCAACGATATTACCACCGGCATTCCCGACTCGGCCAATGGTCGTTTTGAGATTACCGGGTTGGCGCATCAATATATGAACTATAGCGATACAACGCGCGTGGTTGAGTGGAACGAAGGTGATCCGCTGCCTGGAATAAGCACCACTGATCCTGATAGCCGTGATCGTGGTGATCGCCGTGGCATCGATAGTCCACGGCCTGCCCCACGTGGGATTCGGACTGAAGGCGATAGCCAACGCCCACTCAATGATATGGTTCGTGAGAAAGTAGGACGGTAATGCGTTTGGTTCGATTATTAATTGTGAGTTGTTTTTTAATTGGGTGTGCCGCGCAATCAGCTAGCCCAACGGTAACCAAGGAGTCATCAATGCCAGTGGAAGTGGCCCAAGTTCGAACTGATCTTGATGGTTTGGCAGCATTTGTTAGCTTACCAGCCCAACCAACCAGCGTTCAGTGGACAACCACGATTCTTAATCCCAACACTGATCGTTCAGTGCCCGGCCCTACCGATATGCAAGTTGAGGCCGTGATGAGCTTTGCTGCGGCTGACCTTGAACAGCTGAAAGCCCAAGCCCAGCCCTTGGGTTGGACTGTCCAATGGAAAGAATCGACGTTTAAACCATGGCATCCCCAATCAGTTCGTGATGCATTTGAGGCCGATGGCGATGTGTTTAAGCTGACAGTACCCGTCTATGATGCCATTCCGGTATTTAGTGCGAGCCATTCAGGCAGCTTTTTTATTACTCCGGCTGGTGATGTGTTTTTATCAATTGCGACCAACTAGTCAATTAAAAGATCATTTGCCCTGATTCACGATCAATGCCCTCTTTCCTTCAACATGTAAGGGAAGAGGGCAGAATATCCAAGCTTAGAAATTAAAAATCCCTCAAAATTCTGGGCTAAACCCTCTTGACAAACCAGCGAACAGTTGGCTATGCTGAATGCAACATCGCGCCTAAACACTCTGTTAGTACCTCTATTATTGAGCAGCAAGCACTCTCTCACCCCAGGCTGCTGCTACATTATCCGTTTTATTGATTCTAGGACTACTAGCTGTTTAGGAGGATGGCACATTCCCCTTTTTTTGGTTTGCACAGCAAACCCGCTATTTTAGCGTCATGGGTTTTCCATGACGATCATAAGGAGCCAAGATGGCAGCAGACGTAGTACAAAGCGATTACGAACAGCTCGAACAGGTGGCGACGCGATTTCAAAAGCTATACGATCAACAAACCCAGATGGAAGCCATGTTGCGCCAAACTTACCAGCAATTGCGTACCGATTGGAAGGGCGATGCCGCCGTGGCATTTTTTAACGAAATGGATGACAACATTTTCCCCGCCCTCAAGCGTTTACAAACCACGTTGACCACTGCCAGCGCCCTGACCAGCCAAATTTCCCAAACCTTTCGCCAAGCCGAGGAAGAAGCCGCCAAGGGGATTAAATTTGATGATGGTGGAGTGGCAGCTGGTGGCGGGGCTGGCGCTGGCGCTAGTTTTTCGGCTGAAGGTGGGGCATTTGATGCTGGCGGCGGTAGTGGCGGTGGGCTTGATCCAGCGATTAGTGCGCGTTGGGCAACCCTTACCCCCGCAGAACAAGCGGCGGTGCTCCAAAGCATCTCCAACGAGATCTGCGATAAATATGGGATTGAACATGTGCCAGTTACGGTTTCCGATTTAGCCGATCCACCAGGCCTAGATTTGTTCGGCTATCGCAACGATCAAGGGGTGTTTATCGACCTTGATAACATGGGCGATCCTGATCGAGTTTTGAATACCGTGGCCCATGAAGTTCGCCATGAGGTTCAACGCCAAATGGCCAATTTAGCCAACCCCAGCAACTTCGATAAATTCTTACGTTCGATCGGCATCCAAGATGAACCCAAATGGCCGATGAATGATGTAACTGAGGCGATGGCCAACGAATGGCACGAAAACTTCAATAACTACATTACCCCAGAAAGCGATTTTGCGGGCTATGAAAGCCAACCATTGGAAACCGATGCCCGTAATTATGGCGAAACCTATCGCGATAATTTAACCTTGAGTGATTTTGAGCGTCATATTCCAACACCAAAGCCTGAGCCAGTGCCAGTGCCTACGCCAGGCCCAACGCCAACGCCACCGACTACCACCCCAACGCCAACACCAGTCGGCAAAACAAAATAACAGCTTAATCACAAGGATACAGAGGTTATGAGATTAAATGATGCAGCCTACCAATATTGGTCACAACCATCGCGTGAGCATTTTATGGCGTTGCGCGAGGCGGTGATGGCGAGTACCAATTATTCGCCGAATATCTCGCCCAACGAGGTCGCCAGCGCGGCTTTTAGCAAGGGCGATTATCCAACCGTCATTCGACAATTACGCGGTTTGTTGCCTGGTGCGTTACTTAGCCCTGGACTCCATAATTTGTTGGCAACGGCCTACAACGAGCTTGGCGACAAGGAAAATACCTTACGCGAAGCAACCATGGCCAAAACCGTGATGGATGGAATTTTGCTGACTGGTGATGGTAGCCGCGAACAGCCATATTATGTGCTCTCAATCCAAGATGAGTACGATGTTTTGGGCTTTTTGGGCAAACAAAGCCAACGCCAAACCCTCGTCCACGATCAAGACCAAAACCTCGATTTACACATCTGCGAAGATCAAAGCTGGGTTTGGTTTGAAGTCAGTTCGCTGATTGTTTTAGAAGGAAAATAGGTTTATGCGTTATGTTAACCCTTCGCCAACGATTTCAAACGTTGTCTGCAATCAATTATCAATCGTGCTGCTGGTCGGTGTCATGCTTGGAACATTAACTGCCTGTAGCACAACGAGTTCTAATCCGTTGCCAACAATTGGCATTGATGTCGGGCCAGGGGTTAACTTTCGCGGCGATATTGTGGCGCTTCAGTTTCTGCCCAATCAACAGCTTTTAGTTGGGGTTGGGTATGATGGGATTTACCGTTGGAATCTTGCCACTAGCACAATCGAACAAACCCTTGCCGCCAAACAAATTTATCTAGCATTTTCAGCTTCAGAGCTATTGGTCGCCAGCACTGATCGTAAAACATTGACGACCTGGAATAGCAACGATGGCCAAAAAATCCTGGCTTGGAATGCCAAGCCATTGCAACTCCCCGCCCAAACCACTGCGTTTGAAGTCAGCGCCTTGGCGATCACGCCTGATCAGCAGCAGATCATCGCCGCCTACAACAAAGGCAGCATGCTCCAAACTTGGAACGTAGCGACTGGCGAGGCGACAACCACCTTTGGCGCTCCAGCCAAAACTGGCTCAATTGTCGAAATTGCGCTCAGCCCCGATGGCCAATTGCTAGCCAGCAACGATTTTAGTGGCGTAGTGCAGATTTGGGATGTTGCCAGTGGTCAGCAAGTACATTCATTCAAAGAAGCCAGCCTCAACTATCAACCAGGCAAATTGGCTTGGAGCCACGATGGCAAATGGCTGGCGGCCAGCAGCGGCGATAAAAACGGTGGTGGGGTCGCAATTTGGGATACTAGTTCATGGGCAATTTATGCTACGCATCGTAGCACCGAGCACCAGTTTGCTGGTTTGGCCTTTCATCCAACGGCTCCAAGCTTGGCGATTGGCAGTAGCAGTGGCCTGATCGAGTTGTACGATCTGACCAGCAAACAAGTCAACAACAGCCTCAAAGGTCATGCCGAGCGTGTTACAAGTTTGGTATGGAACGCTGATGGCAGCCAATTGGCCTCAGGCGGCAAAGAACCTTTTGTCCTGATTTGGGATAGTACAAGCTTAACCGAGCAGCAACGTTTGGTTTTACCAGCTACACCGTTGCAATAACCAATTCACTGATCCTAGCTTAAAAACCTTTATCAACGTACGTTGATAAAGGTTTTTAAGCTGTTCGACAAGCAGATCGAGGCAGATGATTAAGCAAACCCTCATAATTCTTGGGTATAGCCTGCGTTGGCGTTAGTTTGTATTAAAGAGCTATACCTATCCCTTCCCCGAAGCCTTCAGTTAAATGACAACCCCAACTCAAAAATTGGCCCGAAACATTCTTAAAAACGTGTTGACAAATAAGAGCTTCGTTTAGTATTCTAATGGCGTGTTAATCCCGCCTAGGGATTAGTACCCATCGTCTTTTTCTTGTCCAAAGTCTTGGAAATCCCATTTGGTATGGCCCGTCTTGTGAGAGAACAGGAATCGTGGAGGGTTCGTGGTATTTTTTTGTTACCGTCGCATTTGTGACGGTGCTTGCTAGGGAGGCTGCATGACAGCAGATATCGTCCAGCATAAGTCTGATGACATGGAACAGGTTTCCAGTCGGTTCCAAAAATTGCATGATCACCAAGTGCAAATGGAAGCGATGATTCGCCGCATGTATGAGGAACTTCGAGGTGGTGCTTGGCAAGGGGATGCAGCCCAAGCATTCTTTGCCGAAATGAACGAGAATGTCTTTCCTGCTATGAAGCGATTGCAAAATGTGCTAGCAGTGAGCGGCGAAGTTACCAAGCAAATCTCGCAAATCTTCCGTCAAGCCGAAGAAGAAGCCGCCAAAGGCATCACCTTTGATGGCAGCGGCGCACCATCTGGTGGTGGCAATGGCACTGCTAGCGCTGGTGGCGGTGGCGGCAACGCCGATGGTGGCAGCGGCAGTGGTGGCGGTAATGCTGGTGCTACTGGTGGTGGCGCAGGTATTGCTGCTGGTGGCGGAGGTTCATCGTCAGGCGGCGGTGGCGGCGGTTCATCGTCAGGCGGCGGTGGCGGCGGTTCATCGTCAGGCGGCGGTGGTGGCGGCTCATCGTCAGGCGGCGGTGGCGGCGGTTCATCGTCAGGTGGCGGCGGCGGCGGTGGCGGCAGCGCATCGTCAGGTGGTGGCGGTGGCGGCGGTGGTGGCAGCAGCCAAGAACCAATGTCAACCGAGCAAGTCTTCAATGATAAATACATGGGCGATTTGGTCGGCCAACAATTCCAAGGTGCTGGCAACCCTGAGCTGAACTCGGCCATGGAATTACTGACCAGTGGCAATGCTACCCCTGAGCAAATTGAAGAAGCGCTCAAGAAGATTGCCGCAGCTCGTGGCGTGCCATTAGAAAAAATCCAAGCCGACTATGGCAAGTTCCTTGAATTGCGCGAACAAGCTGCCAAGACCGGCGCAGCCAACGGCCAATCGGCTGTTGAAGCAATCAACCAAACCTTCCATGGCGATTTCATGGGCAGCACCTCAAGCTTGCGCTATGGCAAAGTCGTCGGCGATGTCTTGGGCATCGACCCTGTATTTGGTTCAATGCTCAATCCAAGCGGTGGCTTAGTTGGCCCTGGCAACAAGGCAATCGACTTGGGCGATTCACCAGTCAGTTACCACGGCGCTGTCCACGATGCTGCTGGCTACCTCTTCAACTACCACGATATGGGTCCAGGCTACAACTACCTTGGCTTGGAACGCCGCGACACGGCTAACCCATTGACTGGCCAAGAATCAGGTATTCGCTACTGGAACGAAAAAATGGGCAACACTGGCATTGGCGCAACCATTAGTAACGGCGCTGGTAGCTTGATTGGCAAAGCCCAAGATGCTGTCAACTGGTTTGGCGATGTCAAACAAGATGTCCAAAATACCTGGAGCGGAGTCAAAGATTGGTTCTCCAAAACCTTCTAGGTAATCGGTAAGATCAACAGTATAATGGGCAGTGGCTTGGACGTTGTTACAACGCCGATCCACTGCCCATTTCAGCAGGAGGCCATACTATGGCACAGACACGCGAATTAACCTACCCATTGCAGTTTAGTACGCCCCAACTTGCCTATCTTTTGGGTATGGTGCATGCGCAAAATTTGATCGGTGGCGATGATGCTGCGTTGTTTCCCGCCGATCCTGACCAACGCCAAGCTCAGTGGGATCAGGGGTTGGCTGAATTGCAAGCCGATCAGTGGATTGTTTGGGATGAGGCTGCTGGTCATTATTCAATGACTGAGCCATTGATGATGGTGATTGCAACCTTAGCCGAACCTGATATTGTAGTGGTCAGCGAGTGGCATGGGCAACAGAGTGGTCATCAAGGGGTAAGTCATTACTTTTCACCCAGTGGCATCATCGAAATGAGTTTGGTTGGCAGCCACTATACCTTGGTGGCCTTGACTAATACTGAAGTGATGACCGAACGTTTAGCCCATAGTTTAGGCTACAAAGATACTGACCAACCAGATCTTGGCTTCAACTTCCCACGTGAATTAGTTGAGCAAGCCAAACAATATCCCGATCCACGCTGGTTGGCTCAACAAGGTCTTGCACCTGAGGCCGCCCAATATTTTGCTGAAACCCTGCAAGCAACCGCTAGCCGTGGCACGGTGACAGTGCTACGCACGCTTGAAGGCAAGGCAATTGGCATGCGTTTGGTGGGGGCATTAATTGGTGCAGGCGGTCAACAATGGCTAGCCTTACCGCATCCCAATCAGACAATCGATTATTTTACCGCCACCACCGCTAATTTTATGGGCGTAACCAGTTCAATGATTACCGAATTGCTCAACACGCCAATTGAAGAATTGGTGGCTGGCTAGCATATGCGATTCGTCCGTTTGTGGTGGTTATTCAGTCTGTTATTAATCAGCCTTGCTGGTTGTGGTGGGGATGACGTGAATAAAGTACATATTCGAATTCGCAACGATAGCGAAGTTGATATTGAGAATTTTTGGCTGGGGGCTGGCGGGGTCGGCCAAAGCACCACGCCCTATGGCCCAATCGATTCCGGCCATATTACCGAGTATCAAGCTCATGAGCCAGTGCTGGCCAACTATCGCAAGATGAATTTCGTCACGGTTGATGGCAAGCAGTATCTCGATGTGATTTACCCCGAAAAGCATGTTGGGACACCTGAGCTTGCCCCAGGTCACTACACTTTTTCATATGCAATCGTTGGCGATAAGCCAGTCTTGACCTTGACCAAAGATCAATAAATTTGCAAAAAAACACCGTAGTTACGCCAACTGCGGTGTTTTTTTCGTAACTCGCCGCCAACTATAGAGTAAACCTACCCCAACTAATACCACAAAACTGCCATTCACAAACAGCCATTTGCTAGCACTCAGCCACGGCGTTAGCCAATCGACAATTGGTGTACGCTCAGGATATCGCCCCATAACCAGCGCTGCCCCGCAATTTTCAGCATAATCCAGCACTAAACCAATAACTGGTACAAGGTTGAGCCAGCGCCAACGGCTCTTGGCTTGAAAGCTACGTTGGCCCAGCCAACTAATCGCTGTGGCTAAAAACAGAGTATAGGCCAAGGGCCAGATCAGATCAAAGCTGAATCGCGCAGCAATATATTCCGCCCGACCTTCAGCACCATAGGCTTCGGCAAAGCGATACAAATCGTCAGCCGAATACAAGAGACTACTATCAGGCGAGCCGATGCCTGCGCTATATTGCTGCGCCTTTTGGGCTTGTTGTGGCAAAATAAACCCCAAAAAAGCGATGAATATTGCCAACCCAACCACTACCAACCAACCCTTGCTCCACCGTTCAAGCCAGTCTGAAACTGTCTGCATTGCGCTACTCCCGAATTAATAGTTATTGATTGCTACGTACAATCACCATTCTTGGATTATCGTTGGCGGCATAATCTGTGCTTGAATTGAGCAGACTAGCTTGCAGGAGCACGATATGCAGATTTTAGGCCTTGATATTGGTGGCACTGGCATCAAAGCGGCTCCGGTCGATTGTTCAACTGGCAAATTGTTGGCCGATGTGGAGCGCCGTGATACGCCGCAGCCTGCTACGCCGGAAGCGGTACTTGAAGTTGCTCAAGAATTGGTTGAGTATTTTGCTTGGCAAGGGCCGATTGGTTGTGGCTTTCCGGCGGTGGTTCAGCGTGGAATTGTCCGCACAGCCTCGAATATTGATCAACGCTGGTTACATTGCGATGTGGCCGCCCGTTTCAGCCAGCATTTCGATCGTCAGGTGACGGTGATCAACGATGCTGATGCTGCTGGCTTAGCCGAAATTACTTTTGGCGCTGGCCGTGAAGTGATGGGCACGTTACTGATGTTGACCCTAGGCACAGGTATTGGCACGGCGTTGTTTCATGATCATGATTTATTGCCCAATTTGGAGCTTGGCCAAATTAGCGTGCGTGGCAAACCAGGCCACGAGTGGGCCGCCGCCAGTGTGCGCGAAGACCAAAACCAAAGCTGGGAGCAATGGGCGCAGGGCGTAGAGCTATTTCTGCAAACCATCGAAGTGATGCTCTGGCCCGATCTGATTATTCTTGGCGGTGGTGTCAGCAAAGATGCTGATCAATTCTTGGATCGAATTCGGATTCGCGCCAAACTTGTGCCTGCTCGGCTTACTAACGATGCGGGAATTATCGGTGCTGCTTTGTTTGCGGCTCAAACAAGCCCCGAATAGCCAACTACTCGGGGCCAAATCAAGTTAAATCTTCTTGCGGGCCAGTTTGGCGGCGAGGCCAATATAGGTTTCAGGCCGCAAAGCCCGTAATTCCTCGCGCACTTCGGGCTGCACCTCAAGCTCATCGATAAAGCTATGCAAATCTTCAAGCGTAATTTGGCGACCGCGAGCCAGCTTTTTCATGGCTTCGTATGGCTCGGGGTAGCGTTCGCGGCGCAAAATCGTTTGAATTGCCTCGGTCAAGACTTCGGGATGCCCTGCTAATTCGGCGTAGGCTTTTTCGGCGTTGAAGGCCAATTTGCGTAAGCCCTTGAGCAAACGTTGATAGGCAAACAAACTATGGCCAAAGGCTACGCCAAGATTACGCAGCACCGTGCTATCCGATAAATCGCGTTGCAGACGCGAAATTGGCAACTTGCGGCCAAAAAACTCCAGCAAGCTATTGGCTAGCAACAAATTGCCTTCGGCATTTTCAAAGTCAATCGGATTAACTTTGTGAGGCATGGTCGATGAACCAACCTCGCCTGCCACACTCGCTTGGCCAAACACCGAATCGGAAATATAGCGCCACATATCCTGCGAGAGATCGACCAAAATTGTGTTGACGCGGCGCAAAGCATCGCCAACCTCAACAATGCTATCGTGTGGCTCAATTTGAGTGCTCAGCAGGGTTGGCTCCAAACCCAAAAACTTCACAAACGCCGAGCTAAACGTGATCCAATCAACATCGGGGAAAGCAGCATAATGTGCAGCATATGTGCCAGTTGCCCCATTCAGTTTACCGGTTAATCGGATATGTAAGAGCTGTTCGATGCCGCGATTGACGCGGGCGGCGAAAACCGCAATTTCTTTGCCCATGGTGGTTGGGGTAGCTGGTTGGCCGTGGGTTTTCGCCAATAATGGCGCTTCGGCATGCTCAATTTGCATATCACGCAATTGGCCGAGAATATTGCCCAACGCTGGTAATAACACCACATCACGTGATTCTTGCACCATCAACGCATAGGCTAGATTATTGACATCTTCCGAGGTTAGGGCAAAGTGAACTGCCTCTTTGTATTGGCCAAGCCCAAGCAGATCGAGCTTTTCGCGCAGCCAATATTCCACCGCCTTCACATCGTGGTTGACCTTGCGATCCCAAGTTGCAATTGCCACTGCATCATCGACGCTAAATTGACGATATAAATTGCGCAAAGCTCCAGCTAACTGACCATCGATGCCTTCGATCAGGCCAATGCGTGGTGCTCGAGCCAAAAATAATAAATATTCAACTTCAACCCGCACGCGATAGCGCCATAACGCGGCTTCGCTAAAGTGGCCACTAAGCGCCTCAACATCTTTACGATAGCGGCCATCAAGCGGCCCAATCGCCAGTAAAGCCTGTTGATTAATCTCGCTCATGAGAATCCTCACTATGGTTGGTAGAATTAAATGCACTCCATTGTAGATCAAAAAGTCAAAAGTCAGAGGGCAAAATCAAAAATAGGGATTGGGGATCGGTACTTGACGGTCGGGGATCGGAATCTAAATCAAGCAGTAGCTGTGACAAAAAACCAGCCTTCGTGGCTTCAACTTCGTGTAACTTCGTGGGCTTCGTGGATCAAAATATGTTCTATGCTCTATGTTCGCTGTTCTTTAATTCAATAATTGTTGCAATGCTTGGTGCAGTTGTTGATGTTGATCTGAATCAATCGCCAGTTTGACATCAACGCCTACGAGTTGAAAAACCGCTTGCGCTGATTGATTAAAATGAATGTGCAGACGGCCTAATTCAAGTTCCCAGCGTTCGATACAGCGATAATCAGTTGCACCGTTGGGCAAACACACACAATAGCCATCCAAATCACTATCTTGGTATTCGAAGTTAGCTTCATCAAAACTACGCTGGATCGTTAGATATTCATCTGGCTCATCAGTCTTATCGGCCAACCCTAAAATCAATAAATGCTCATCGGCGAGTTGCTCAATTGCGACAACCGCTGCGGTAAAATGCCATATTTGCATGCCAAAACTCCACTATGTTGTTAGGATAGCTAGAGTATAAGAGATAACAGATGCAATGACCAAGACGAGCTTAGTGAGTTGGATTATTGGCATTGTAGGATAATCAAATCCATCTGTGCTAATCTGTGGCGAAGAAACATCCTTCGTGGTTTCAAGCTTTCGTGTTCTTCGTGCCCTGCGTGGGCTTCGTGGATCAAATCATCAACGTTTTAGGCGAGTTCTGCGCTTGCCGATCCCCGATCCCCAACACCCGATCCCCACATCTGAAAAAAACCTTGCCTTTTGCATGCTGCTTCTGTATAATTTTCATATCGGTTTCACGCTGTCCGCCCTTCCTCGGGAATCCTCTTTTGGCAAAAGGACGACTCATTATGGACGAGCAAACACAACCGGGCATGGATCAATCTGATGTGATTCCTAGCACAGGATTGGACACGACCCCACAGGCCGATTATTCTGGCGATGATGATCGAGCCTTGCTGGAGGAGTATCTCCGTGATCCAGCCCACGATTATCGCAATCTCAAGTATGGTGATTCGGTCGATGGCACGATTGTTCGCGTTGATCGCGACGAGGTGTTGGTCGATATTGGCTCCAAGTCGGAAGGCGTGGTGCCAGGCCGCGAGATGACCAGTCTGTCGTCGGAAGAACGCGCCGAACTCAAGGTTGGCGATGTCTTGCTTGTTACAGTCGTTCAAACCGAAGACGCTGAAGGGCGTATCGTGTTGTCGATAGATAAAGCACGCCAAGAAAAGAGTTGGCGGGCCTTGCAAGTCAACCATGAGGCTGGCG
Source organism: Herpetosiphon gulosus (assembly GCF_039545135.1). Classification (NCBI taxonomy): domain Bacteria; kingdom Bacillati; phylum Chloroflexota; class Chloroflexia; order Herpetosiphonales; family Herpetosiphonaceae; genus Herpetosiphon; species Herpetosiphon gulosus. The sequence continues at coordinate 29,403 of NZ_BAABRU010000021.1, forward strand.
ATGTGATCCACGCCGCCGTGACCAACTATAACAAGGGTGGTCTATTGGTTAATTTAAGTGGGGTGCGTGGCTTTGTGCCATCATCACAGGTCAGCAGTGTTAGCCGTGGCTCCGATGTCCAAAAACAATCGGATATGGCAAAACTGGTTGGTCAAACCTTGCCACTGAAAATTATTGAAATCAATCGTTCACGCAACCGGCTGATTCTATCCGAGCGCCAAGCAGTCCAAGAGGTTCGCGATTCACGCAAGGACCAATTGCTTGAAAAACTGGAACCAGGCGCAGTTCGCACTGGCCGCGTAACCAGTTTGTGCGATTTCGGGGCGTTTGTTGATATTGGCGGAGCTGATGGTTTGGTTCACCTTTCCGAGCTTTCTTGGAGTCGCGTCAAGCATCCCGAGGAAGTGTTGAAAGTTGGCGATGCAGTCAGCGTCTATATTCTGAGCGTCGATGAAGATAAAAAACGCATCGCGTTGAGTATCAAGCGCACCCAAGCTGAGCCTTGGACAACCGTTACCGACCGCTACCAAATTGGCCAAAGCGTCTCTGGGGTTGTCACTCAATTGACCGCCTTTGGCGCGTTTGTGCGGCTCGAAGATGGCATCGAAGGTCTGATCCACATCTCAGAAATGAGTGATGAACGAATTCAACACCCACGCGATGTGATTAATGAAGGCGACAGCGTTTCAGCGCGGATTATTCGGATCGACCCAACTCGCAAGCGGATTGGCCTGAGTACCCGCAGTGGTAGCGCTGAGTCAAGTGCTGAAGCCACGGCTGAAGCCACACCTGAGGCAACCACCAGCGACGCTGCCGAAGACGACAAATAACGGAATGGGAGCGGAGAAGGTGCTGGGTCTGTGAAAACCCTGCTGGTTCCCCTGCTGCAACGGTCATGTCCGTTTCAAGCAAAACGCTAACTCAAACGGGCATGACTGATCTGAAGATAGTGATACAATTAATGCACGACGCTTCCGATGCGGCACACCCATTGCCAAAGAATGAAGCCGAGATGCTGCCCCAGTTTCGAGCGCATTTCCGACCAGCAATGTTCGCCTATCGGCACTCAGCAGCATCGACTATTTGTCATAGATAACACGCCGAGGCCCAATCTTACTCATCCTAAGGTTGCCTCGCTTTGGAGCAAACATATGGGTGCATACGACAAAATGAGCCGCCGCGCTAAGCAAGTGATGAGCTTTGCCCAAGAAGAGGCGCGAGCGTTTAATCATCCTTACATCGGCACCGAGCATTTATTGCTGGGCTTGATTTTGGAAGGTGAAGGGGTCGCCGCTCGTGTGTTGGCTGAACTTGGTGTGACCATCACAAAAGCCCGCAATGCTGTTGAATTTATTGTTGGCCACGGCGATGGCCCACGCTCGACTGCCGAGATTGATTTAACGGCACGGGCCAAAAAAGTTTTTGAGTATGCAATCGATGAAGCTCGCAAACTCAATCATACCTATATCAGCACTGAACATATTTTGCTGGGTTTGGTGCGCAATGCCGAGGGTGTCGCAACTGGTGTCCTCGAAATTATGAATGTTGGGCTGGATCAGGTTCGCACTCAAGTAATGCGTATGATGCGTCAAGGGGTTGGCGGCAGTAGCACGCCTAGCCCAAGTGCTGGTGGCGAACGCCAAGCCAAACAAAGCAAAACACCCTATCTCGATGCGCTTTCAACCGATTTGACCGAGTTAGCCGAGGCTGGCCGACTTGATCCAGTGGTTGGGCGCAAAGATGAAATTGAGCGCGTGATTCAAATCTTGTCACGCCGCACCAAAAATAACCCAGCCCTAATTGGCGAGCCTGGGGTTGGTAAAACTGCGATCGCTGAGGGCTTAGCTCAACGGATTGTCGCTGATGATGTTCCAGATTCACTCAAAGGCAAGCGTTTGGTAACGCTTGATATGGGAGCTTTGGTGGCTGGAACCAAATATCGCGGCCAATTCGAGGAACGCCTCAAACGGGTGGTTGACGAAATTAAAGAAAGCCGTTGTATTTTATTTATCGATGAATTCCACACGATTATTGGTGCTGGTGGAGCCGAAGGCACGCTTGATGCCGCCAATATTCTGAAACCAGCGCTTTCACGCGGCGAATTGCAATGTATTGGCGCAACGACGCTCGATGAGTTCCGCAAATATATCGAAAAAGACGCAGCACTCGAACGCCGTTTCCAACCAGTTATGGTCGATGAACCAACCATCGAGGAAACGATCGAGATCTTGCGCGGGATCAAAACGCGCTACGAAGATTTCCATCAATTGCAAATTGAGGACGAAGCGATTACTGCCGCTGCCGTGCTGAGTGCTCGCTATGTGCCCGATCGTTTCTTGCCCGATAAAGCCATCGACTTGATCGACGAAGCCTCATCACGGGTGCGTATGTATCGCTCAGCCACACCATCGGCCTTACGCGATGCTTTGCGTGGGCTTGATGCGATTCGCAAAGAGAAAGATGCAGCCCTAGAAGAAGGTCAATTCGAAGTTGTGCAAGATTTGCGGGTTCGCGAAGAGCGTATGCTCCAGCGCATCACCGATCTTGAAGACGAAGAAGAAAAGACCCGTGGCTCGGAGCAACGCAAAGGTAAGCCTTACGTGACCCAAGAAGATATTGCCGAAGTTGTGGCAATGTGGACGGGGATTCCGGTAATGCGCTTGGCTAGCGAAGAAACTGAACGGCTCATGAAGATGGAAGACTATCTGCATGAGCGGGTGGTTGGCCAAGAGGAACCAATTTCGATCATTGCTCGCGCTGTGCGGCGTGCCCGCGCTGGCTTGAAAGATCCTAAGCGCCCAATTGGCTCGTTCATTTTCTTGGGGCCAACTGGGGTTGGTAAGACTTTGCTAGCTAAGGCGTTGGCTGAGTTTATGTTTGGCTCAGAAGATGCCTTGATCAAAATCGATATGTCGGAGTTTCAAGAGCGCTTCAATACCTCACGCTTGGTTGGCTCGCCTCCAGGCTATGTTGGCTATGGTGAAGGCGGTCAATTGACTGACGCTGTACGCCGTCGTCCGTATAGCGTGGTGCTGTTCGACGAAATCGAAAAAGCTCACCCCGACACCTTCAACTTGTTGTTGCAAGTGTTGGAAGATGGCAACTTGACCGATGGCAAAGGCCGACGAGTCGATTTCCGCAATACTGTGATCATTATGACCTCGAATGTTGGGACTGAACAAATTCGGCGTGGTTCGCGGATTGGCTTTGGTGGCAATCGCAACACGATCGATGTTGAGGATACCCGCAAGAAGGTTGATGATGAACTGAAGCGCATGTTCCGGCCTGAGTTCCTCAACCGGATCGATGGCACAATCATTTTCCATCCATTAACTGATATCGAGATTCGCAACATTGCCCGCTTAGAAGTCAACCGCGTGCGCAAGCAATTGGTCGATCATCAAATTGATTTATTGGTAACTGATGAAACCTTGGATCTGTTGGCCAAACGTGGCTACGACCCAACCTATGGCGCACGTCCGTTGCGCCGCGTCATCACCAATATGATCGAAGATGGCTTGGCTGAAGGATTGCTACAAGGTCGCTTCAAAGATGGCGATAAGATTCATATCGAGCTTGAGGATAACGAAGTGGTGTTACGTTCAGAGCGTGAAGCCGCCGAGTTGGAAAATCCTAGTGTCGAGCCTGAAGCCGAGTTAGTCTAAACCTCAAAAAACCGCCCTGATCGCAATGATCAGGGCGGTTTTGCATTTCCTCGCCAATTGTTGTTATTGGGCGACTGCCGTAGCGACCAAATCCAAGGTCAACAAGACTTCATCTTCGGCTTTGAGCATGCCGCCAATGTCAGGGGCATCGACATTGAAACTACTCATGTTGAATTTGGTGGTAGCCTTACCAGTCAAGGTGTCGCCATTCAAGGTTGCAGTGACATCGAAGGTCAATGGGTTGGTTGTATCGTGAATCGTCATATCGCCGGTGATTTGGAAGGTGAATTCAACGCCTTCTTTGAGATCGCTGGGCAAGTTGCTGATGACGGCATTCTTGAAAACAGCGTTGGGATATTTCGACGATTCGAGCCATTCGCGGCGAATCGCATTATCGCGGCGTTCGCTATCCGATTGCAATTGGCTGATATCAACCACAATTTCACCAACTTGCGAGTTAGCTGGGGTCGCAGTATCGATCAAAAGATCGCCAGCGATCGCTTTGGTTACGCCAACTGCATCGACAATTTTGTTATCTTGCAAGAAGGTTTCACGCACCTGATAGCTAGCACTTGATTGGCTGGCATCGATGCGATAGATTTTTGCCCCAGCAGCGGCTGGTTGTGAAGCATCTGTAGTTGGTTCGGCTGCGGTCGTGGGAGTAGCAGCAGCAGTATTATCGCTGGTGGTCGTGGCGGTGGCTGGTGCTGCCGCAGTCGTTGGAGCTGTCGTTGGCAAGACCAAGGTTGCTGCTACTGGTGTGCCAGTGGCTACCTCAACATCTGATGTGAGCCATAAGGTATAGGCAATTGCGCCAATCACGGCGATGGCAATAACGCCACCGATAATTAAACCAATTTTCTTCATTGAACAATCCTTTCATGAGTTTAAAATGATGCAACAACTCGATCTTTTGTGGGAAACTGGCGATGTCAACCAAGCCTTACAACAACGCTTTGGCTGGGATGCTGCCAGTGCAAGCGCGTGGGTGTCCGCGTTGCTCCACAAGCACTATGGCCTTGATGATATCCAAATTGTGCGCTGGAGTATTAGTGCTGGCAATGCAATAATTTGGGTCAAGCACGATCAGGAGCGCTGGATTTTTAAAATAAGTGCTGATCGTGGCCGCCATGCGCAAATCGAACAAAGTGTTGAGCTTCAACACTGGCTTTCAGTACAACAAATGTCTGTCCCGTTGATCGTCCCAACTACGACTGAGCAACGAGTGCTTAAGATTAACGAACGATGTGTATATCTCCAACAGTGGCTTGATGGAACACCTCCTGACCCTGATTCTAGCCAGCAGTTATGGAGAATTGGTGAAGAAACTGCCAAGCTTCAGCGAATATTAGCCGATTATCCACAGGCTGGGCAACTTCCACGAGTGCTTTTGCCGCTCGAACAGGTGTGTATGGGCTTGGCAGCTTGGCTTGGCGACACACCAGATGCTGCGCCATTGCACCAAGAGCTAGCGCAACTTGCCAAACAAGAGCTAGCGCATTTGCCAAGTGGTGTTTGTCATAACGATATTCGGGCCGCAAATTTACTTTTCAATGGTGACGAATTGCAAGCTGTGCTGGATTTTGAAGAAGTTGGTTGGCGCTGCTTAGTGCTTGAGTTGGCTTGGACGGCAGTTCATGGCTTGACGATGTATCGTAATTGGCAACCTTGCACGGTAGCCCAACAACAAGCAATTATTGCTGGCTATCAATCAATTCGGCCTTTGACCGAGGCTGAACTGGCGATTTTGCCAAAGCTGTGTCGTTTACAAAACCTTTACCTGTTATGTTCGCAGGGAGCAACGGCAACGGATGCAATACAATGGTTAAAGGAAATTAACTTTGGTTCAATATCCCCCCTAAATCACCCCTAAAACCCCAGCAGGTGGGATGGCGTTTTATAGTACTTGATGTATACTAAAGTCAAACCTTCTCCTCTCTCTTCTCTCCCACAAGCGGCTCCATTATGCGAGCCGTTTGTGGTTTTAGGCGTTTATAGTTCTAGGTATGCTATAATTAAACCCTATGATTTGCCTCAATTAATTGCATATTTAGGGAAATAGCATGCTGGATCGACTTAATCAACCAGGCTTGTTTGGGATAACAAATTCCAATCGAGATTTCACAAAAAAAGAAGCTTGGGGCAAAAATCAATTTAATAATGCGTTTCCCATTGCTTTGGCTTGTTTTATGTTTAGCCAGCAGATCAAACCTGTCTATATTCGGTTAGATAATCGAATTATCACTCATAGCTATATTGATGTAGAGCAAATATTTCAAATCAATCCATTAGATCAAAAGGCATTTTTTGCCTTTGAACATAGTTATCATCCATATGCTGAACTTATTATTGGCAAAACACCAGCAATTGATGTTGTTATTAGTAATCTACAACATTCTCAGATTATCACTGCCTTTGAAATAAAATTAACCGCGATTCCCGATAATACAACTGCAACACTTCCAGATCATCTTCAAGGCTGTGAAATTGTTATTCGTCCCGATACAATTGTTTATTTGGCACTCAGTATTGCTAAAATTTTTCAACAAAACCCTGTTGTCCTATTGGATATTTTGGAACCTACCTGTTCTAAAATTGTTGATTGGGAAGATACTCGAATTATTCAATCAAGCATTCCGTTATTTTGCGAGCTGTTGTATATTCTTTTTGAGCGCTACCAGCATGCTCAAATACCGATTTTGCTCCAACCAATTTGGAAAACCCAAGGAAAATTATCAATTCTTCATGAACAATGCCTTGATCTTTTTGTATGGAGCAATTTTGCATTGACGAAAGTGTTCTTGGATAGTTCCATAAAACCTTCCGAAAAATCAATTACGCGACCTGAACGAACAACTGTTTGGTTAATCAAAATGCTCTATGATTTTGCCCAGCATGGCAAAATCGATTATAAGCGAACGCTTGATCGAATTACCTTTAATTTAAAAAATGATAAAGCTTTTGCTGCTAGTGGAATGATCACACGAAAATATATGAGTTCACCAGAACTGCATAATCCACGCATTCGACGTGACTGGATCAAACAAATTATTATCAATGGTGGTCAGCATTACCTTAGCCCTGAACGGCGGTTGGATAGTGCGATTGTGAGTACACCTGGCTTATTCGAGGATGCGCCATGAAAACTGTCGATTTATTTGCTGGTTGCGGGGGCATGTCGCTGGGGTTTATGCAAGCGGGGTTTGATGTTGTCGCAGCGGTTGATAATTGGCGACCTGCGATTAACACCTATCAGCAAAACTTTATTCACCCGATTTATGATCTCGATTTAGCGCAGATTAGTGCAGCCGTATCATTAATTAAATCTTATGCCCCAGAATTAGTCATCGGTGGCCCACCATGCCAAGATTTTTCTTCGGCTGGTAAACGCGATGAAAGCTTGGGTCGGGCTGATTTGACCTTGGATTTTGCCAAAATCATACTGGCTATTCAACCTGCATGGGTTATCATGGAAAATGTTGAGCGTGCTCGGCTTTCCAAAATCCATCAACAGGCCTGTGCCATGTTGCATGATGGAGGTTATTCCTTGGCGCAAATTGTGTTAGATGCTAGTTTGTGTGGTGTGCCACAGTTGCGCAAACGAACCTTCGTCATTGGTCATCGCCATGGCTCAATTGCGGATTTTGTGAATGTGCTTCAGCAACAATTAGCCAAACAGCCATTAACGGTGCGAGATTATTTCGGAGACAGTCTAGGTACTAATTATTACTATCGCCATCCTAGAACGTATGCTCGACGAGCTATTTTTAGTGTCGATGAGCCTAGCCCAACCATCCGTGGGGTGAATCGGCCCATTCCGAAAACATATCAGATGCATCCTAACGATGCTGGCGATGTGGCTTTAGCACGGCCACTAACCACCAAAGAGCGCAGTCTGATCCAGACATTTCCCTTCGATTTTAAGTTTGTTGGAACAAAATCTGAGCAGGAGCAGATGATTGGGAATGCAGTGCCAGTAAATTTGGCTTTTTTTCTTGCAACCAACCTTCGAGCCTATCTGAATCAGCCGAGGATTCAACAACTCTCATTATTACCATCTTTCTTTTAACGTGATGATCGACGTTGATTATTAACGAATAAGGAGCACACTTGTGGATTATGGCTTTGCAACCCGCGCGATCCATGCAGGGCAAGACCCTGAATCAGTAACTGGCGCTGTGATTGTGCCAATTTATCAGACTTCGACCTATGCCCAACGCGGTGTTGGCGATCATACTGGCTATGAATATTCACGGACTGATAATCCAACTCGTACCGCTTTACAAACCTGTTTAGCCGCTTTGGAAGAGGCCAAACATGCGTTGGTATTTGCTTCGGGCTTGGGTGCTTCAACCACCTTGATGCTCATGCTCAAGGCTGGCGATCATGTGATTTGTGGCGATGATGTCTATGGCGGCACCTATCGCTTGTTCCAACGGGTGATGACTGAGCATGGCTTGAGCTTTGATTTTGTCGATATGGCCGATCCTGAGGCGGTTCGGGCAGCAATCAAGCCTAATACGCGCTTGATTTGGCTGGAAACCCCAACCAACCCGCTGTTGAAACTCGCGCCGATTGCTGCCATTACCAAAGTTGCTCGTGAACATGGCATTTGGACGATTGTTGATAATACCTTTGCTTCACCTTACAACCAACGCCCAATTACTTTAGGGGCCGATATGGTGCTGCACAGCACGACCAAATATATCGGCGGCCATAGCGATGTAGTCGGCGGGGCAATTATGACCTCGAACGATGAACTTTATGAAAAATTGAAGTTCTTGCAAAATGCCGCTGGCGCTGTGCCAGGCCCATTCGATTGCTGGTTGGTCTTACGCGGAGTCAAAACCTTGAGCATTCGTATGCGCGAGCATGAACGCAATGCTTTGGCAATTGCCCAGTTCCTAACCGAGCATCCAGCAGTTGAAAAAGTGATTTATCCAGGCTTGCCGTCGCATCCTCAGCACAATTTGGCGCGGGAGCAAATGCGTGGCTTTGGCGGGATGATCTCAATCTTGCTGAAAGGCGGGGCTGAAGTTGCCAACGCCATGGTCAGCAAAACCAAGCTCTTTACCTTGGCCGAAAGCTTGGGCGGGATTGAATCGCTAATTGAAGTGCCTGCTGGCATGACTCATATGAGCGTTGCTGGCTCGAAACTTGAAGTACCAGCCAATTTAGTGCGGCTTTCGGTTGGAATCGAAGATATTAATGATTTATTGCGCGACCTTGAGCAAGCACTTGCGTAGTACTCATGGTTAAGCCGCTATAGCCATGGCTTGGATTAGGCTATGGCTGTCTCGCTTCCTAATCCAAGCTCGGTTCTTTCTTGTTGGAGGTTGGCTATGAAACAACGTCGCTGGGGCATACTTATGCTCTGGGTGCTCAGTTTAATGCTGTTTGCTGCGCCTAGTTTTGCCCAAGATGCACGGGTGGTGATCGATAATAATGGGGTTGATGTTGATGAAAGTCGGATCAATACGGCGGCTCGTCAATTAACCGATAAAGGCGCGTTGGTGGTGGTGGTGCTCACTGATAGCACCAATGGCCAAAGTGAAACTGCCTATTTGGATAGCCGCCTGAAAGCGCTTGGGATTGGCAATAGCTCAAAAGCTGGCGATCGCCCAAGTAATGTCTTGATCTATTATGTTTCATTCGACCCACGCTATAGCTCGATTTTGCCAGGCATCGACTACAATCAAGCCTTAACCACTGGCAATCAATCGGATTCGATTCGCAATAATCAACTGAATGCTGGGTTAAAGGTCAATGACCCCACTCGTGGTTTGGTTGATGCCATGACTGCAACTGCGCGAGTGATTAATGATCCAGCTGGAGCCGCCTCGAGCAGCTCGCAAAGCAGCAGTAGCAGCAGTGGGCTTGGCTCAAGCCTGGTATGGATAATTGTGATTATCGCCTTAGTCGCGATTGGTTTCTTTGTGGTGCCTGGCTTGCTCAAGCGCCGTTCGAACCAAGCCGCCGATTTAGGCGCACAAGCTAGTACCCGTGCTCGTTTTGATCAAGCCAAACGTAATGCTGGGGTCGGGATTGCCGACCTTGGGCAGGCCATGCGCGATGCTGCTGAAAAACAGCGTTTCGATAAAATTAGCTATCCATCAACCCAAGCCAACGAATTAGAACAGCGGCATCGGGCGGTTGAAAGTAGCTTTACTCAGCTCAAAGTTAAGTTTGATGATATTAATGAACACATTGATAACTTGTCAAATCCCTCAGTCACCGATTTAGAGGGCGCGGCTGGTGGCTACGATGGCATTACCAACCAAGTACGCCAAATTACCAGCGAATTGCAAGCAATGGATGCTTTGCGTAAGGAGCTTGATACGATTAATGCTCAAGCTCCAGGCGAGGTTGACCGCGCAAAAAAATGGTAACCGACGCTGCCGACTTGTTGCAACGGATTGGTGGAAAACAGGCTCAAGCCCAAGTTGCCACAATTCAACAACAAGTAGCGCAGGCCGCCGAAGCCTTAGCATCACAACATGCTAACGATGCTCGGCAAGCTGCTAGCGTAGCGTCGGAACAATTGATCAAACTTCAACCATTACTTGATCGGCTGAAAAGTGCCGAGGCCCAACTCAACGCCGCCGAGGAAAGTTTGGCTGGCTTAACTGGCAAGCGGGCAAGCGGTGTGAAACAGTTGGTCGCCGAAGGCCAGCAGGTTTTACAAAATGCCGCAGTGCAAATTAACGAAACTGATGCTAGCGATTTGGTCGATGAAGCTGAGCGAATCGCCCAACGCGCCTACAAGCTTGGGCCAGATTTCGCTAACACCCAGCAATCGTTCAACCAACGCCTCGAAGCGGTCAATGCGCGTGGCTTGGAATTGAACAATCGCCTAGAAGCAAGCCGCAACGAGTTTAGCGAAGTCAATCAATACGCTCCCGAATCGTGGAGCGATATTCGCGGCAATGGCAGCGAGGCAGCCTCAGCCGTGGCTCAAGCCCACCAACTTTGGCAAACCGCCCAAGCCAAAATCGCCCCAGAACAAGATGATTGGGCTGGTGGTTTAGAAGATTTGGAAACTGCCGAAGGTCGCTTGGTCTATGCGGATACCTTGTTGAGCGCAATTAGCCAGCGCTTGGCCGATTTACGCGAAGCCCAAAAGAGCGCAACCCATCAAATTGAAGATGCCAAGCGCGATATTAAACTTGGTTGGGGCTATGTGCGCAACAACGATGCCGATGTTGGCAAAGTACCTGAAAAAGCTTTGAATCAAGCCGAAGCTTTGATTCAAAACGTTGAAAGCCAATTGGCCCGCGAAAAACCCAATTGGATCAGCGTCTTGCAACAGGTTACCCAAGCTCGCCAATATGCCGACCAAGCCTTGGCTGGCGCTCGTTCTGAAGTTGAAACGATGAATGCCAAGCGTGCTCAAGCCAAAGATTTGGCCAAAGCGGCCCAGGCTGAGCTTGGCAAATTGCAAAACTTTGCTCAATTGCACCCAGTTGAGGCCACCCCTGAGCATCGTAAAAAAATCGATAGTTTGGGTCGCACGCTGAGTGAAGCCGATACCTCGTTGCTTTCCGCCGATCGTAACGAAGAGGATGCGCGGGCTGGAGCCTTGGATGCGGCGATTGCTGGCTATAACACGGTTATCAGCCAAGCAGCCCCGTTGTATAGCGCCATGTACGAAACCTTCCAATCATTGGAAGTCTTGCGGCGCGAAGCTTCAGAGGCGTTTCAAGTTGCCCAACAATCGCTCAACAACGCTAATCAATGGTATAACCAATACGGCCATGTCTTGCCTGCCAACTCGAATGGGCGCAGTTTGCTGACCCAAGCTCAACAAACGCTGAGGCAGTATAACCCCAATGCCAATGCTGAGGAACTTAAAAAGATTGCAGCAAGTGCACGTGAAGCCAATGGCTATGCCCACCAAGCAGCCCAAATTATCCAAAGTGCTGCCCAAACCTACCAACAAAGCCATCCCCAACAGTATGGTGGCCAGTATCCAAGTGGCCAATATTCGGGCCATCGTCGCGATCGCGATAACGATTTTGGCGATTTGCTGACCGGGATGTTTATCGGCTCGATGATGAATAGTGGCGGTAACCATCACCATGGTGGCGGTTGGGGTAGTGGTGGCGGTGGCGGCTGGAGCGGCGGCGGTAGCTCCAATAGTCCTAGCAGCGACTCCGGTGATTCTGGTGGTGGCTGGGGTGGCATGTTCAGCGGCGGTTCTGGCGATTCCGGTGGCGATTGGGGCGGCGATAGCAGCTCCGGCGATTCCGGCGGTAGCTGGTAGATGTTTTAAGAGCGCTGCACTCGATAATTGAGTGTAGCGCTTTTGGCTATTAGAATAAGGTTGGCAGATATATACTAGCCACAAAAAGGATTGGGATGAGTGGTATACCAAGCGTCATCCAACGCATCAATTTTGATGTGTCATCAAGGCATATAAATCCAATCACCAACAATGATAGAGAGAAGATACCACTAATCAATAGCCCTAGTGATAACGCAACCCGACATATGCCTTCGCGATCTATCCTACATGCAACTCCACCGATAATTGAAAAAAAGCCAATGCAAAAGATGCCTGTGTTTAAAAGATCTAAAATTGATAATATTATAATGCCACGTTTCGGTTTCTTAACGGTGCTTGGCACATGATAATTTGGCTCTTGCATTTCAACTACTCAATTACGCCTGATGTGAGTTAGACTTCCTTGATTACCGTAAAGGTGAGTACATCGATGCCAAATCGCGCACGCAACACGGCCTTCAAGACGAGATGGGTCACCTTTGTGGCAATTCTGGTCGCCAATCCGTCAACGGTTTTGGCCAACAAGCGCTCGACATTCCGTCCCGTATTTTGGAGTTCATGAAACGTTCCTTCGATCCGTTCCCGGATCGATCCGATCAAGCGATCAAAGACAACGGGATTGGGTGATTGATGCTGGCGTTTGGCTGTCCAGATACGATTCCCCGTTGTGTCCCGAACCGATTGTTGCCACGCTGCACCCAGAAAGCCTTTATCGGCCCAGATATCGGCATTGGTCACCTGATCCAGAATTGCGTCTGCAGCCGCTCGTTCATCGGTATGGGCTGGCACGAGATCATAGGCGACCGGAATGCCGTCGAGGGTCGTCAGCATGACCAGTTTATAGCCAAAATAGGCCAATTTGCGGCTGGCACAGTATCCATAGGTGGCACTGCCTGCAAAATCACTCCGACCTTTCGAACGCGTATACCCAACAACCGGAATGGGTTTGGTATCAAGAATGACCTGTGGACGGGTGATCAGCGCCCATGAATGGAGCCACGACTGGCGCAATGCTTCGAGCAGGCTGCGGAGCCGTCGGGCATGGCGATTGAATTGGCTTTGATGGGGCAGGGTTGGAAACAAATCACCATGGGTTGCCCGCAGAAAGCCTAAGAAGCCCGTTTCGCTAGGAAAAGGGACGATATCCATGGCCAAGAGAATCGTTAACACCTCGCTTGGTGCCAATGCTGGCGCTGGTCCAGGCACGGCTGGCATAGCGTGCTAGGTTGACGATTGATACCAATCGTCAACGAGCACATAGACGATCGTAATCAGGTCAGAAAATGCTATACTTGCCATGGACGGAACTCCTGTTGATGGTGGGTAAGCACTTCCATCGTGGGACTTCCGTCTTTGTTTGTCAAGCGACGCGTTCGTCATAACTCACATCAGGCGTCAATTATATTGAACTAAAGGTATTCGCTGGTGGTTTCATTGAGCAGATTTGGCAAGACCAAGCGTACCAACCCGCCGCTGATCACAATCGCAATGGGGTGCAAAATCAAAGGCCACAAAGCGCTATCACTCGGATCAGCTTGAATCATCAGCCAGCGAACGCCAAATAGAATGCCAACGATCAGAGCTGGTAATAACCAAACCAACCATTTTTCGGCTTGTTGCTGTGGGTCGAGCCAACGTCGCCAACTATAAATGCCAAGCGCTAAGATTAAACCCTCGGCTAAACCCAGCCCTAACCCAAAAACCGCCCCAAAGCCCAGCGCCAAAGCTGCTGCGGGCAAAAATAGGGGGCTGCTAATTCCGAGTAAACTGAGGCAAAAACCATAGGCTGCCCCAGCTAAGCAACCAATTGCCATGCCAAAACCAAGGCTAAATTTGCTGATCGTCCAGAGCTTGGGCTTAGGGTAGGCCGAAAGTGTGGGTTGAAGCATAACCTCTCCTATTCAATCGAGTCGATGCTATCTAAAAATAATGGTAAGAATAATAGCAAAAAGAAACTCATCAGCCAATTGGGGTAGCGAATAAAAATATAAAAGTAAAACAGCTGAGTTTCGCGACCGAAAAACAAGCCAATATATTCGATCAACGAGTAGTTAGCCGCAAAGAATGGATACCAACTGAGGCAGTGCAAACTGCTTAATATGATTGGCGTTACCAGCCATAAGCTGAGATTGCCGATAAAATTTGCCGCAAACCATCTGCGCCAATTGTAAATGATGATTGCCACAATTGGGCTACCAATCACGCCCATGAATAACCCATAAACTAAGCCAATGATAGCTGCCGGCAAGCCAATAAAAACATGAAATCCAGCACCAAGCCCAAAACCATAGATACCGCCGATAATCGTGCCTAAACGGATGCCATAGCCAAAACAATCATCGATCAATTGATCAAGGCTGGGTTTCGGAAGATCACTCTGTTGACGATTCATCTGAGATACTCCCAATTAAAGCAGATTTTTCGCTTAAACGGAAGTATCTCGCGGCCATGTTACAGGACTGTTACACGGTTCGATCAAGTTGGTTGGGTTTCGAAGAGAATACTAGGAATGACGATGATCAGCGTAATACTCATAATAATACATGGCCAACTAACAAAGATGCTCAAAAAACTATATTCGGTCACACTTCGGGACAATAATTTAAGATACCAGCCAAAATCGCCAAATGAATTTACATGATAGGCAATGACGATATAGGTTGTACTGAGCGGCAACGGAGCTAACCAGCGGATATAGCGTTCGTCAAATGTATATGGATTGAGCCATTTACGCCAAGCAAAAATACACAGTGCTAAAATAAACCCGCCGATGAATCCTGCGGCTAGCCCAATCAAAAAGCCCACTGGCAAGCCAAAAATTAAACCTGCCAGTAATCCATAACCTGAGCCAAGCATTGCTCCAAGCTTCATACCACGTCGAACGCATTCATTGAAAATAAGCCTAAAATGGGCTTTCCCAATCTGATTCGTAGCAACTTGATACATTTGCGATACTCCCTAATAAATTACCTTCGCTCACAAGGAGTATCGCAAAGCTTTGTTACACCAGCGTTACAAGCCATGGTTTATAACGTTTGACTTTTATCGAGGATGATGGGGATACCGATCACCATCGTGACGGTAATGATCAAACTTGGCCATGTCACAAACCTACTCAATTGATTAGAGACCGTAATATTTCTCAAAAGTTCATAGAAATATTCACCCAAGTTGGCTTGCTGTGCAAGGAGAGCATAGCCAACCAAGCTATACCCTGAAACAATAATCGATGGGGCAAACCAATACAGATGGTATAAGTTTAGATTACGTGGCTGAAACAATTGCTGCCAACAATAAATCACGATTGCTAAGATCACGCTCCCAACAACTCCAACGATGCCACCAACAATACCAGCCACAAGCAGACCATAGACTGCGGTGAAATAATAGCCATAGATTGCGCCAATCGAAACACCAAGCCCAGGCCCACGTTGAATACATGCATCAAAAATGCTTTCGAATGATGATTGAATGTTGGGGTTGTTAGGAACATGATACATAGCTCAGACTCCTTGATAACCTGAAAATCTTCGCTCGCAAGGAGTATTGCAAAGCCCTGTTACACCAGCGTTACAAGCCCAAGGTGCATGAAAAACTTTTCTGATCCATCAACGTATTGGGTTATAGTAGAACTGATCCAAGCATATATTCAATGAGAGACCGATTTCAGCATGGGAGAGATCTATGGTTAAGTACGTTCGTTCGATAATCATCATTGGATTAGGTTTAGTGGCAATTGCTAGTTTTTTATATCTTGGGCGCAGAAATCAATTAGGTCCAAGTGATCAAGCGAATAATGCTGTTCCTAGCGGATCGCCACTCGATTTTAGCCAACAGCGTTGTGAGGATATCCTCTATGGTGCTAGCTATAGCAACCAAAGAATTATCCATCCAGATGTGGAAATTGAACCCAAACCAAAAGATCAGATTAGCTTCCCAATCTCGGAAACAGTTGTCTACAGGCTCTGGTTTAGCTATCAAGGCTATCACTATCAAAAAGAATGTGCTGAGCCGCTAAATATGCTCCATACAAATGTTGATCAATGGCACTTGGTTAAAGGTCAGTGGTTTAATGGTTTTAGTGCAATGGGCTATAAGCTCTTTTCTGATGCGTTTACCCATCCATATACTGGTTTTGCTCTGGCTGAGAACCCGCATGAGCATCTGTTTACGCTCGAAACCGAACTCGCTATGATCGATGCACTTGAACCTGATAGAAATGAACATGCTGCTGGTTTGGTATTTCGCGTCCCTGCTTTGGCTAATCCTGAACAGGCAACTGGCTATGGCGTAGTATTGACTACCAAAGGCCCAACTGACCAGCCAGCAGTCAAGCTATTCACATTTGACTCGGCTGCCACAATCATCAAGCTTGTGCCATTGGAGGTGCAAACAGGCCAACTGTATCAACTCAAAGTTGCCGTATCGCCAGCCCCCGACCCACGGATCAAGGTTTGGGTTGACGGTAATTTGATGATCGACGTAGCTGATCCTGATCCCAATACCATTGGCTATGCTGGCTTCATGGTCAATAACGAAGTCGCCGACTTTGATCATATCTATTTGTATAATCAAGGTTCTCCGCTAGCGGCTAGCGCGGTGCAAACCAACCTCACAGCACCTTGGGTCAAATTGCCTTTGACTGACCCATGGCTTGAAATTGCTGATACTGTGCGGGGCACTGGGGCTGGCGATAGTTTTTATATTGCTGATAGCAACACCGCCAATGGTCAATTGAGTGCTGATATTCAGTTTGATCCAGAGCAGCAGCCTGCAACCGCTGCCTTGCTGTTTCGCATACAAGATAAACTTGCACCAACCAATGGTAGTTATGGGGTTGGCATTTCGACGATTGATGGCGGCGAACTTAAATTATTCAAATTCCCCTATCAGCCGATCCAAATCGTCAAAACCCTCATTGTGCCTAATCAATCCTATAAGCTACAGGTAGAATTTATTGGCCCATACCTCAAAGTGCTGCTGAATGGGCAGACCGTGATTGACTATACGATGGATAGCAGTTATATCGAAGGTTTTGTTGGATTGAGTGTTTATAATTCGACGGCAAGCTTTAAAAATATCCAACTCACCCAGCCCCCATTGATTGAAAACTTCGCCACCAATTTGGCTGAACCGTGGCAGGTTAGCGATCTTGTGTGGCCAGTGAATGCCCTAGCCGCTCAGAAAATCAAGCGTGGTTTGTTGGTCTCAGCCATTGATAATGGGTTTTATCTATCCAATACTCCAACACCCGATCAGTTTATGTTTGAAAGTGAGATCCTATTAGTTGCCGACCCAGCCCAGGAACAAGCGACAGCTGGTTTGGTCATGTTTAGCGAATCTCGTGATACTAGCGAATCTACTGATACTGCGACTAAGGAAGCGCTGATTGTCTATATGAGTAGCAACAATGGTGGCGAGCTAGGCTTATTTGAGTACCCTGATCCAAAGGGAGGCTTAGTGCGCTATGCTGATGTCCCCTTGGCGCGTTGTCAGCTCCCAATTCACAAAGATGTCGTGTACAAGCTTAAAGTCATTTATGATGAATATGATCGAATTACGATTTCGCTGGATGGCCAAGCTTGTTTAAGCCATCCGCTAGCAAAACAGTATCATGGTGGTTATTTTGGGTTGGCTATGCGCGAAGGCAATGCCCTGTTTAATAATACGTTTGTGCTCACACCTTTAAACTAGAACCGGATTGATCAAGCATCTGCAAGCAAACCCTGAAAGCTAGGCAATCTAGGGTTTGCTTGCAGGCAAGCGCTAAATTTGCAAAATTAAAAGAGCTGTGCTATACTTTCAAACGTTGCTGAAACGCAACGCAAACTCAACGCGACTCCGTAGCTCAGTGGATAGAGCGTTTCCCTGCGGAGGAAAAGGTCGGGCGTTCGACTCGCCCCGGAGTCGCCACTTCTTTACAATCAAAACCCCACTAGGGAAGGTGGCAGAGTCCGGTTGAATGTACCGCCCTCGAAATGCGGCAAGGTGTAAAAACCTTCGTGGGTTCGAATCCCACCCTTCCCGCCACCAACATGGTAGCACTCCAACGTGCTTTTTTTATTTAATGCAGGCTATATTGCAAAATGCGACTCCGTAGCTCAGTGGATAGAGCGTTTCCCTGCGGAGGAAAAGGTCGGGCGTTCGACTCGCCCCGGAGTCGCCACTTCTTTATAATCAAAGCACCTTCGGGTGTTTTTTTGTTTAACTGGCTTTGCGCCATAAACGCCAACCATTGCTGGCCAACACAAAAAAGATTGCATATAGCAGCGCAACCAACAACGTGCCCTTAACGCTATACAGCCAAATTGCAATCACATCGACCGTAATCCAATAATACCAACATTCGATCCGCCGTTGAGCCATCAAAATCGTCGCCGTAAAGCTCATCACGGTAGTTAGCGAATCAACTAAAACATAGGTCGCGGGTTCAGGAAAATAGGCAGGCAGCCATTGATCAAGATTGCCAATAATCAACGCTAAAATCAGCGTGCCAACCACGGTAATGCCGAGCGCTAGTAGATTGTAGTTGCGTGAGCTGTAACGCGGTTTGGCGGCTTGCTCTTTGGGCTTCGACCAATGCCACCAGCCGTAAATACCAGTGAAAAAGTAATAAACTTGCTCAAAAGTATCGGCATACAGTTGAATTTGGTAAAACAGCACGAAGAAGAGCACCACCCCAATTAAGCCAATTGGCCAGTTGCTGATGCGCCCTCTCCCAACCAACCAAACCGACCATAAATTGAAGATCGTGCCGACTAATTCGAGATAGCTCATGGAGTAGCCAAAGAGCGTGAAGGCAATCGTATTAATATCGAAGAAACTGAATAAATCCATAAAACACCTCAGGCTGGGTTGGTAAGCAAATTGTGATAAAGCTGATGGCGTTGTAATATCCTTTGCACTTGGGCGATGCGCTGCTCAAGCGGGCCGCTAATTAAATAATAGGGTTGGCGACGTAGCTGTAATTGGGCTAATAGTTGTTTTTGGAAGATGATGCGTTGAACTTCGCCCGAGCGATCCCAAGTATCATCATAGGGAATATCGCTATCGCAAACCAACACCAAATCGTAGCGCTGTTGGGCTTGGTCGGCCAGTTGGGCCAAACGTGGCTCGGCCATGCCATGGTAGCTTAGCGCAAAGTGGTAGGTGGTTAAGGCATTGGTATCAACAAAGAGATAACGGTTGCTTTCCAGCAAGCGCTGTTCTTCGCGCTCAAGATGGCCCTCGGCAATTTCGACCAATTGCGGGGGTGTGAGCCGCCGATTATGCTGATGTTGCTCCCAATATTCGCGGCCATATTCGGGCATCCACTGGGTGTTAAATGCTTCGGCCAGTGCGGCGGTGAGCGTCGTTTTGCCAGTTGAGGGCGCACCAAGCAGCACGATTTTCATAATCAAATCGCGGTAAACACGGGGATGCAAAAACTCACGATAGCGATAGGGATCGCTGCGAATTTGGGTGGCTGAGATCGGCACTTGGTTGCGCGGCGGGTCAACTTGGCGATTGATTGCGTCCAGGGCTTGGCTCATATGTTCGCCATAAAATTCGCTCGAATAAAAATGGCTGATATTGCTAATGCCAAGTTGCTGAATCACATAATCTTCGTGGAGTTGCTGAATCTCGCGGGTATTGCCGATCACGCTTGGCCCATCCCACGCCTCAATCACTTGGGCTTGGGGGTAAAGCTCACGCAGCCAAGCGCTACGAACTGGCAATGGCACGCTGGTTTGTTCGGGGCTATCGTAAATGATAATTTGCAGCTCAGCCACTTCGCTGAGCGCCGTTTCAATCATCAGTTGATGGCCTTTGTGCAAGGGGGCAAATTTGCCGAGGGTCAAACCACGCATAGATTTTCCTAAACTTCAGGCTGGGTAAATTCACTATCAATTGTTTGATCATTGTTTGATTGATGCACATGCAGCACAATCGTATTGCTCTTGTTGCTATCGAGCGCTTGCAATACCCGCAAATTCATCAAGGCTGGATTGCGCTCAAGCATGCGGGCAGCGTTGGCTAAACTACGTAGCACAGCTTGCTCGCCACGAGCTTGCTCAAGTGCGGCGGCGGTTTCACGTTGGACTTTAGCTTGTTGTAATGCCGCCCGTTTCAACTCGGCTGGCAAACTAAAATCTTTGATTTGAATCGTTTGAATGCTTGCACCAAGCGCGTTGGCCTTGGGTTGCACCAGTGCTAAAATTTGGGGTGCGATCATGCTGCGATCAGCCAAGAGTTGATCGAGAGTATAGCCAGCGATCACCCCGCGCAAGGCCACCTGCAACTCATTATAGACAACCGTTTGAGCACTGGCATGGCTATGCGTCCAACGATCAGGCTGCTCGATTTGGAGATTAGCCACTAAATTGAGCTTAACACTGATCAAATCGGCGCTAAACATTTCTTGGCCACTCAAACTGAGCGAACTTGGGCGCACATCGAGCTGTGAGATCTCATAAGCATTACGCATAAAGCGGTATTTGCCAGGCTCAAGCACCCGTTGAAACTTACCATGTTTATAGAGCAAGCCACGTTCATGCTCATAAATTGTGCTAGCTGGAAAGAAACGGATTGCAGTGATCGTGATAAGAATCAACAACAGAACAATTAAACCCAAAACATCATCACCCATACGATCTACCTCTCAAAAATGATGTTACACGCCGCCCCACATGCCGCAATTGGCGGAAAGCCCGTAGCTTTGCAGAGCCTTTTGCAGGTACAATAGTGGATAAGCGTGTAACGGGTCAGGAATCGAACCTGATGTTCCAAAGTGATAAGCCTGAGTGGCAATTGCTTGGCTGCTACGCGACCAACAAGCCTAAGCTCATCAGCTTAAGCATAGCAAACAGTTGGCCATAAAAAAAGCCCCAATCTACCGAGGTAGACTAGGGCTTGCGATGGATTCTTGATCAAGCGTTGGCCTATTGCAGGGTCACATCGTCCACAAAGAACGAGGTGGTCAAGCTGCTGTCGGTGGTGCCAACGAATTGGACGCGCACGGTTTGGCCAGCGTAGGCCGACAAGCTAATCGTGTCCAGTGTCCAAGTGTTCTTGGTGCTAGCATTGCTCCACGTGCGCAACGTGGTGATCAACGAGCCGCTGCTGTTGTAGAGGCGAACATACAAGCGGTCGTAGACGGTGCTGCCACTTTCTTGGGTGCTCATGTACCAGTAGTAGCGCAATACACCATTTGATGGAACCGTCACGCTTTGATAGATGTTATCGGTGCCGCTGTTGTAGCCACCTAAGAAGGCGCTGTATGAGCCGCTGCGTGGGCGGGTGGTTGAGATAACTGCATAACCACCAGTTGAGCTTTGAACCCAGTTAGCGCTGCTCTCGAAGCCACCATTTTGCAAGCTGCCACCTGGTACTGGGGTGCTGGTTGGCACTGGAGTTCCTGGCACTGGCGTGCTGGTTGGTACTGGAGTTCCTGGCACTGGCGTGCTGGTTGGGCTTACCGTACCGACATAGCTGTTGATCCAGCTGGTGTAGTTGGAAACTTTGGTGTACACGCCATATTTGTTGGCGCGGGCACAACCGTCGCCCCAGCTGACAACACCACTGAGTTTCCATGAGCCGCTGCTTTGAGCGACGAATGGACCACCGCTATCGCCTTGGCAGGAGTCTTTGCCACCAGCAGCATAGCCAGCACACACCATGTTACCAGTGATTTGGCCGTTGTAGGCGTTTGAGGCATTACAGGTAGCGGTTGAAACTACAGGCACTTGCACTTTGTACAAGACGCTTGGTGATGAGCCACCTTCGGTCAATGCACCCCAACCAGTGACGGTTGACATCACCCCTGCGTTATACAAAGCGCTATCAGCGCTAGTAGCGAAGGGAATCACGGCAACACGGCTGTTGAGGGTAACAGCGCTGCTCAGTTTCAACAACGCAATGTCGTTGTCGTAGGTTGATGAGCTATAGCTTGGGTGAACAACTGCTTGGGCAATTGTGCGGCTTTGTTCAGTGCCTTCGTTGCTCGTCCAGTTGTGGTCGCCCATCACCACGCTGAGTGATGATACCGAGAAGCCTTGAACACAGTGGGCAGCGGTCAAAACCCATTGGGGAGCAATCAGCGAGCCACCACAATGCAGGCTACCGTTACGAGCTATCCGAGCTTGCCAGGGGAATTCACCAGCAGTAGCCGCCGAGCCACCGACAATTTTATCTGGTGGGGGCAATTGTTCGGAACCAGGTTGCTTTTCGTCAACAACAGGGAGCGGATAAACTTCGACTTTTTTGTTGTCTTTGGCTGAGGCAGCGTAGCCGCCCAACAATACTGATGTGCTCAACACCGTTGCAATGACCGCAGACCGTACCCGACGAATTGTCCAGCGTCCAGATCGTTCCATGATAGCTCCTTATGCACAGACCAAACGATGTTGTGTTATTGAGCCAAAGCCGTGTCCCAGCAAAGCATGCTTGCTCAACAAGTAAAAACTTTTTAACACACAACCTACTATAATTGACGAAATTGTTTGAATCAACTAGATTGTTTGTTAGATTGTTTGATGATTACGGCCTTTTCATGACGTGGCTCAAGCAATAACACTGCCGGAGAAGCGCGAAGGCGCACACCTCAACATCGTCGTTGCCAATCATCAACCTATCAATTGTTGAACCCTTGTGGCCGGCTCAGCCATCTGGGTTCACCGAGGTACTGCCTGTGGGACGCAAATCCAAGCAAGGTACGTCGTACCTTCGTCTACTCCGCGAAGAACGTGGGATTTCACTAACCGAGATGGTCAGGCTGGTCGGCTATACCAAAGGTTATATTTCAGCTGTCGAAACTGGGGTTTCCAAGCCAACCAGCGCCTTTTTACATGCCTACGAGCGAGCCTTGGGGTTGGGCGAGGGCAGTTTGGCCGCAAGCGCTGAGCAAGCAATTAGTCAAGTGCTGACCACCGCCCAAGCAGGCTTGATGCCTGAGCCACCTAAACTTGACCCAGCCCTCTTGCCGGTTGCCAATAAAGGTGCAGTTTTAGAAGGTGTCCAATCGATCCTGTTGCAGGCGATTGCCATGGTGACCGCCGCCGCCAAGCAAAGCCCATGGCCTGGGGCTGAAATTGTCGTGACCTTTCAAAGTGAGCATGACCCATTGACGGTATTTCCTGAATTGGCGGTGCCATGGCGAGCAGCTTTACGCCAAGCCTTGCACGCTGGCTGGAATGTGGTGCATCTCTGGCGCTTGCGGATTGAAAATCAACATCGGTTTGAATTAATTGCCCGGATGCTTTCGATGCTGGGCTATCGCGGCAAATATCAGCCCTATCTTTTTCCCAACCATGTATTGCCTGGTGCGCCTGCCGATGTGATTATTGTGCCTGGTCAAGGGGCGTTATGGCTGTTTGGCAGTCGCCAATCCAAACATGTTGATAGTGGCTTTTTCTTTCCCCCTGATAGCCCGCATTATCCATTAATTAGTCAATTTGCTACCACCATGCGTTCGCAGACCCAACCGCTGCTCGAAGTGTATCCCGAACGTTCGTTAGATTTCAAAGCCTTGGCCTTGCAATTTGAGGTCGAGGATGGCGCTCAATTATTGTTAAAAGAAGGTCTTAGTTTTCAATCGATGCCAATTGCAATTCGCAACGCTTGTATTCAACGGATTTTGCAAGCGCCCTTAGTGCGTTCACTGCAAGAACAGACCCATTTGGAAGTGTGGTGTCAGCAACTGTTAGATCACCATCGCCAACGTGTCCATTTATTTGAGCAATTTTTGCAAGATCGTCAGCACGAGGCGCGTCATGTTGTTACCAAAACCGCAATTTTGCGTTTATTGAGCCATGGCGAACTGCCTGCCGACGATTGGCTACGTGATCAGCCGCAAAGTCAGTTGACAGTAGCCGAGGCTTTGGCATGGTTGCGTCATGTGATTTGGCTCTTGCAAGTCTATCCAAATTATCAACTGGCGATCGTTGATGCGATTGATCCAGCCTACTTTCCAGTAGCGTGGAAGGTCGAAGGTCGTCAAACCTTGATTTTGGAATCGTGGCAAGCAGCTGATACTGAAGATGGTCGCGAAAACGTCAATATTATTATTCATGATCGGACAATTGCCCAATCATTCCGTGAACATTTTTTCAACTACTGGGAGCGTTTGAGTAGCCGCGAGCGCAACAAAGATTGTGTGATCGATTGGTTGCAGAGCCAAGTGATGCAGCCTGTCAAGCTGTAATCGCGATTGACTTCGGCGCACAACGGTCTTGGGCTAGTTGAAGGATTACTTGGACTAAGGAGCCAACCATGGCGAATCAATGGAATCCGAATATGTCGCCCTATCGGCAGGATCGTTCCTCATGTATTCCAGTATTGCTGATTATTTTCGTGCTAACGCTCGGGATTGGTGGTGGGATTTATTTTTTCGTCAATAATGTGATGAACGAGGCCTTTGAATCGAGCATTACCCAAGTCTCATCGCAAATGGAAACGGCAGTGGTTGGTGGGAGTGGGGCAAATGAACCAGCGATTGCAGGCTCGGTGCTCTATAGTTCAACCCAATTAGCCTATGATCGCAATGGTGACGAGCGGAATGAACTTTTGGTTCAAATCACCAGCAATAACAAATATTCAATGGCCTTGCTCGATGGCGCTGATGGCAAACCAATTTGGCAAACTGAGCTTGGCAGCGAATCCTATGAGTTGGTTGCCCTTGATAAGTATGTAGCAGTGATTAAAGAACGCGATTTTCGCTTATTTAATAGTCAAGATGGCACATTTGGCTGGCAAACCCGCTTAACTGATCGGCTCCAAAGTAATCCACCAATGGTATTTATTGCTGATGACCTCTTGGTAATTCAGACTTACGATAATATTTTGACGGCCTATGAATTGAAAACAGGCAGCCAACGATGGCAAAAAACCTTGGAAGCGAGCTATGCCAGTGATTTGGTGCGGCTTGGTGATGAATTATGTGGAACTGAACGTGATGCTGAATCGTTAGAGTTTGTAGTTTGCTACGCCTTGAAAACTGGCGAACAGCGCCAAGCCATCCAATTGAATAACGATTGGACCGAACAAGTGGAATGGATTGCTGATCCGCTAAACAACGATGGAATTTTGCGCTTACAAAGTGATCCTGAGCCAATTACGCTCTCAGCGATTGGGCTTGATCAGCAGCAGCGCTGGAGTGTTGAGCTGGATGAGGCGTTTTACTATAGTTTTCGCGGTAGTGAGCAACGCTTTGCCAATAGTAGTGATAGTTTGGCGATTGGGGCTGAGCAACATATCGCGATTATTACCGCTGAACGCAAGGTTGTTATGTATAGTTTGACCGATTATGCGCTGACCCCGTTGGGTTTTGATAATGATGTTTTATATGTTTCGGCAGTCAAGCAGCGCGGCACCAATACGGTCAGCATTTTAGCGATCAATGCCCAAACTGCTGAACTCATTTGGCGGCTTGACGACCTTGGTGAATCGCATGAGTGGAGTGGCAGCGGTAAAATTCAAGGGGTTGTTGTCCCTGGTGAGGGTATGATCTTTGGCTGGCTCGACCCCGAAATTGATGATTTGGTACGGGTGCAATTACTCAAACGCCAAGATGGCACGGTTGGCTGGTCGTTCCAACAACAGATGTTTATTGGTCAAGTACCTGTATTAACTCGAACCGGCAATGCTTTGCTGATTCAGACCAGCGACGGTTTGGCAATGACCAATTTACGGACTGGCGAAAGTTTGTGGACGCTAACGCGCTAAAAACCAAAAAGCCCCTTGAGTTTGTTCAAGGGGCTTTTGCTTGACTTATTGCGGGTGAGCAAAATTGTGCAATACCTGAACCAGCGAGTTGAGGTCAAGATTACGTACATACAACGAACCTTCAGCTTCGGGCACAAGCAACCATTGTTGTTGCTCGCCACAGACCAAGGTAAAGGCTTGTTGCACGCTAGTTTCTGGTTTATTTTGCAAGAGCGCTAAGGCGCTAATTGAGCGCAATTGCTCGAAACTCTGGCCAAATGCTTCAGCCACATTGGCAGTTAAACCACCAGCCTGCAACTGCTCAACCACCTGTTCACGTTTGATCGTGCGCATGCTGGCGATGCTCCGAAAAACTGCTTCGCTCAAGCTTCCGGTTAGCGTTTCGGCTACTTCAACCTCGGCTGGCTCAATAATATCGAGCGCTGCCTGCACAATCTCACGTGTGTGGGGTAGGGCAATCAATTGGTGAATGCCACCTTGGCCGCGATGGAAAAGGTATTGTTGTTTGGCATGATGAATATAGTTTGCTTGCTGTTTTTGGCCAGCAGGCTGATGCAAAATCACCCAAGTTTGGCTTGGCTGGCTAACAATGCTCAACCACTCGGCCACCATCGGCTCCAAAACAGGTTGATCATCGGTTAATTCGAGCAGGCCGTGGGCGATCAAACTGCGTTCGGCGGCCCCTAGCAGGTATTGTTGATATTGCTCAGGCAAATCGCCAAAGACTTGATTGGCCAAATCGTCAAAGCCCAGCGGCAAGGGCAAATCGGCCACAATCAAACAAACAAATAATTCCTCTTGGCTTAACGAAAAGCCGCGTAATTCACTCATTGGATACTCCATGGATTAATTTGAGAATGCGATTATACCAGCAGCCCGATTAAGCATTGCTCAGCCAAATCCTGCAAGCCGATCACCGACAGTCAATTAATGACCCCCAGCCCTTGACCTTAAAAAAAGACCCTCGCCACCAAAATGGCAGCGAGGGCGATTGAACCAACGTCAATTAGCGATTAATCAAGATAGGCTCGCAGGTGTTGACCAACATTGGGTTGGCGCAGGTGGCGCATCGCTTCGGCTTCGATTTGGCGGGTTCGTTCGCGGGTAATCCCGAATTCAGCGCCAACTTCTTCGAGTGTGCGGCGTTTACCATCGGCCAAGCCATAGCGCAGCAACAAGATTTGGCGTTCGCGGTCGGGCAATTGCGAGAGCGCATCGGCCAATTCATCTTGCAACATCATGCGGGTGGCCTGCTCAAGTGGGGCTTCATCGGTATCGTCGGCCAAAAATTCGCCAACACGGCCTTGGCCTTCTTTGCCAATTGGTTGCTCCAACGACACTGGCTGAACCGAAGCATTCAACATACGCTTGACCTTGCGCAAACTTACGCCCAGGGCATCGGCCAATTCATCAGGCGTTGCTTCACGTTGCAAGGCTTGCTCAAGCTGGTAAGCGACACGGCGCATTTGGGCAATTGATTCGCTCAAGTGGACTGGCAAGCGGATGGTGCGGCTTTGCTCGGCGATCGCACGCGTAACTGCTTGGCGAATCCACCATGTGGCATAGGTTGAAAAACGATTACCCTTGCGATAATCGAATTTCTCGACCGCCCGCATCAGGCCGATATTGCCTTCTTGGATCAAATCCATGAACGACATATGATTGCCAATATATTTTTTGGCAACGCTTACAACCAAGCGCAAATTGGCTTGGGTCAGCTTGCGGCGGCCTTCATTACCAAAATCAACGCGGCGTTCGAGGGCGGTACGTTCATCCCAGGTTGCATACTGCTCGGTTTGCAACTGATGTTCCGCCTTGCGCCCGGTTTCAATTTGCTTGGCCAGCGTAATTTCTTCCTCGGCGGTGAGCAACTCAACCTCGCCGATTTCACGCAAATACATCTGGACTGAATCTTCGACAGCCTCGGAATAGAGCGTTTTCTTGCGGCGTAGGTTTACAATTGCTAATTCTACGTCTTCATCATTAAAACCCGGCTCAAGCTCCCAGCCCTCGGGGGCATCTTCGAGTTCCGGTTGGTTTTTTGCTACATTCATCGTTTCATACTTTGTCATCGTCCACGCTCGCTGGGCTACGCCCACTATGGCTTTCGCTGCTGGCGGCGCACGAAAGCTATCTATTGAACCCGCAGGATTCTCTATGCAATCTACTACGTTACGTCTGGTAAGCTTGGATGTGCAGATGGATTGTGGTGGGCTGCTTACCATTTGGATTGTGCTAAGCAAAAACCACGCCACGAACTGTAATTCTTACAGTTACAGTATAACAAGTATAGTATAGCAAGAGATTCGTCAAGATCAATAAGCCAAAAGGGGTAGTTTAAAGATGTTCAAAGTTTCTTCATAGGTTAGGAGTAAAGTGCTAGTGTACAATGGGACTATAGTATGCTTTGCAGGATTACATTGATTGTTAGGTGTCAAAAAGAGAGGTGAAATAATGGTTAAAAACTATTGCAAAGGGTATAGCTATCCGCTATAATGCGTTGCGGTCAAAACCGAGGTTACTTGCCGCAACGCACCTCTGCGGTGAAAAAGTCATTAGCGATCTTTGTACATGGTGCGAATATAGCGGGTGCTAACTTTCATTCGCTTCATTTGGCCATTAACTTCAACCATAGCCCATTGGATATTTGGTTTCCATGAGCGGTTGGTGCGGTTTTTAGCGTGGCTCACATTGTGGCCGAAGGAGCGCTTTTTCCCCGTCATTTGGCAGACTGCCATGGGCGGACCTCCGTAGTTTAGACTTAAAAAGAGCCACCCTTGGTGGCTGTACCCGCTGACTATACCATAGGACGCGCTCTGATGCAACTTTTTTAATTCGTTCAGAGCAGGCTGTTTTAAGCTGGCGTTACAACTAGCAATAGTCAACAGCAATGGTAGTTTGGCCATGGGCAGCAGCCAATTATGGCATATGCTAGCTCTTGCATAATCGGGTATCATAAAGCGGTAGCGCGGTTGGTTCCGCGCTATTCTCATCAAAACCGGACGCTCGTGAGCGCCGACCATCGAACCATCTAGTTGCGAGGACTGTTCGAGTGAACGAGAAAACAAGTCTCGCGAATGTGCGCCAAAATGACGCTGGACGCATCGAAGTACATTCTCGCGCCATTGCTACTGTGGTAGCCGGGGCGGTTGTGCGGTGCTACGGTGTTGTGGGCATGGCCCCGCGCAATTTACGCGATAGTGTCGCCCATGTCTTGCGACCAGAAGATCAATATAAAGGCATAGACGTTCAAGTGAGTACCGAGGCAATTACAGTTGATCTGTTTGTGATCATCGAGTATGGCACGCGGATTGCCACAGTTGCCCGTAATATTATGGAAAGCGTCCAATATGCTGTGGTGCATGCACTCGGCGAGGCCAATATCACGGTCAATGTGCATGTCCAAGGCTTACGGATCGAACAAGCTGATAAAGAACCAAAAGATGCAACCGAAGGCCAGCCCAGCCGCTGGCGACGTTTTGGCGTAATGGGAGGTCTGCGTGGACAGCGCACCGAAGAATCAAATTGATGGTACGCGGCTGTTGGCGGTACTCCGCGCAGCCGCCGCATGGTTTAGCCAGAATGTGGCGACTGTCAACGCCCTAAATGTGTTTCCTGTGCCCGATGGCGATACCGGAACCAACATGAACCTTACGCTGACAGCGGCGCTCAAAGATGTTCAGAATGATGCCTCAGTTGCGGTGGTGGCTGAACGGGTCTATCGCGGGGCTTTGATGGGCGCTCGCGGTAACTCGGGCGTGATTCTTTCACAAATTCTGCGCGGACTTTCGCAGGGCATGGCCGGACAGCAGGTTTGTACGCCTGAAATTCTGGTAACTGCGCTTGAACAGGCCGCTACCACTGCCTACAAAGCGGTGATCAAGCCAGTCGAAGGCACGATGCTCACCGTTATTCGCGAAACTAGCGAAGCCACTCGCGCCGGATTTCAGCCCGAAATGAATTGGCATGAAGTTCTGGATTTGATTGTTAAAGGTGCGCGAGTTTCGGTCGATAATACGCCCAACCTCATGAAAATGTTACGTGATGCAGGCGTGGTCGATGCTGGTGGCGAAGGCTTGTATCTGCTCTTTGAGGGTGCACAGGCTTTTGCGCGGGGCGAACAACTTGAACAACGAGTTGCACCTGTCGATCAGTTGGCGATGGCGTTTGACGACATTCATAGCGATGATGATTTTGGCTATTGCACCAACTTTATGATCCAAGGCGAAAATATCCCTTACGAAGATGTGCGCAGCACGATTGCCGAGATGGGCACATCGGTGGTGGCCGTCGGCGATGAGCGCTTGGTCAAGGTGCACTTGCACACGCTACGGCCTGGCGATGCGCTGAATTATGCCGTGCAATGGGGCAGCCTTGGGGCAATTGAAATCACCAATATGGATAAACAGCGCAGCGATCTGCATGCGGCCCAAGCGCAACAAGCCAGCCAACCAGCCCGCGTCAAGCTCGACGAGCCAGTCAGCGATGTTGGAGTGGTCGCGGTTGCACCAGGCCAAGGCTTCCGCGTGCTGTTCGAATCATTAAATGTGGGCGAGGTGGTGACAGGCGGCCAAACTATGAATCCTTCGATCCAAGATTTGGTCACGGCCATCGATAAGTTGCCGCAGCCAGAGGTGATTGTGTTGCCCAATAATAGCAACGTGATTTTGGCAGCGCAACAAGCCCAGCAAGTAACCACAAAAGTTGTGCATGTGATTCCAACCAAAACCGTGCCCCAAGGTATGGCGGCGATGTTTGCCTTTAATTATGCAGTTGGCGCAAACGATAATGTGCAGGCCATGAGCCGCGCGATCAAAGATATTACCACGGCAGAAATTACCACCGCCGTGCGCGATGCTACGGTTAATGATGTTGAAGTGCGCGACGGCCAGACGATTGGCTTGCTCAACGGCGCACTGGTTGAATCTGGCGATCAGCCCGACGAAGTGATTGATCGCATTCTAGCACGGATGGATTTAGACGATCATGAGATCGTTACCATCTATTATGGCGAACAATGTTCGGCGGAACAGGCTGAAGCACTAGCCCACAAAATCAATGCGACCTACCCGGCGCTTGATGTTGAGGTGCAAAACGGCGGACAACCATTTTATGATTACATTCTCTCTGCGGAGTGATACACAGCCCCGTTTCTGACGGCGCGATGGAGATATGTTGGGTTATGGCGCGAGTAAAGATTATTACCGATAGCACTGCTGATATTCCACCAGCACTAGCACAAGAACTGAATATCACCGTTATTCCAATCTATGTGCATTTTGGTGATCAGACGTTGCGAGCTGGAATCGACATTAGCAACGAGCAGTTTTATCGGCGGATGGCCGAGGGTGGGCCGTATCCTTATACGACCGCACCAGCACCAGGAGTGTTTGAACAGTATTATCGTCAATTTTCCCGTGAATATGACGGGGTATTTTCAATTCACTTGTCGAATCGATTCGGTGGCGTGGTTAAAGCGGCGACGATTGCCCGCGATAAATTGCCAGCTTCGCTGACCCGCGTTGAGGTAATTGATAGTACCTCGACTTCGCTAGGCTTAGGTATGGTGGCAATAGCCGCAGCCCGGGCAGCGCTCGATGGAGCCTCAATTGATGAAGTGCATCGCGTTGTCATGCAAACTATTCAATTGACCCATGTGGTGTTTTTTGTTGATTCAATTGATTATCTCGAACGCAGCGGGCGTTTATCCCAAGCCTCAGCCATGCTTGGCTCGATGCAACGGATCAAGCCGTTGTTGATTCTTGATGATGGTGAAATTGTGCCCTACGATCGCACCCGCACCCGAGCCAAAGCGATCGAAGGCTTATTTACCTTTATCGAAGATTTCCCCAAGGTCGAACAAGTGGCAATTATGCACAGCACCACACCTGATGATGTTGAGAAATTGCTCGAAAAGATCGACCCAATCTATCCGCGTGATCAAGTTATGATTGTCGAATATGGGCCAGCGCTTGGGGCGCACCTTGGGCCAAATGCCATGGGTGTGGTGGTCTACGAAGGCATGGAGTAACCCAGCGCCGGATCTGCGCAGCAATCAACCCTTGAATAAACCAAAAGCAACACCCCACGCAGCGCCATTTTCGGCTATTATACGGCTGCGTGGGGTAGCTATTCCCTGAGCGAGCAATGCTTTGCCAATTGGCCGAATGTTGCTCGTAAGAATGTGGCTGGAATAATGCCAGAAGGAGGCCAAGTGGCGATTATTGTAACCGACAGCACTGCTGATATTCCCGCTGGTTTGGCAGCAGAAAACGACATTCATGTGATTCCATTGACAGTTAATTTCGATGCTGAATCATTTGCCGATGGTGTGGAAATTACTCATGATCAATTTTATGCTCGCTTAGTTGAAAGCAACAATTTGCCGACAACCTCGCAGCCTTCAGTCGGCGCGTTTGAGCAATTGTATCGGGCAATTGGCAACGACGAGCCAATTATCTCGATTCATATTGCTGGCAAATTGAGTGGCACAATTCGCTCGGCCCAGCAAGCAGCCGAATTATTGCCCGATTTTGATATTCGGGTGATCGATGTGCAAAGCACCACTATGTCGCAAGGTTGGGCGGCATTATTGGCTGCCCGCGCTGCCAAAGAAGGCAAATCGGCTGATGAGATTGTGGCATTGGTGCATAGCATCGTCGAGCGCACCCGCTTGTTGGCAGCTTTGGATACCTTGCGCTACCTCGAAAAGGGTGGCCGCATTGGCAAAACCCGCGCCTTGCTTGGTACGTTACTGAATGTTAAGCCGATTATCGATGTGCGTGATGGCGAGGTAAAACCGTTCGAGCAAGTGCGCAGCAAGAAAAAAGCTGTGGCCCGCTTGATCGAAGAAGCTCGTAGCATGGCTCCGTTTGAAGAATTAGCGGTGCTCTATTCACGCAATGAAGCTGAAGCTCGCGAATTTGCCCAAAGCCTCAACGAGATTTTCCCCGCTGATCGAATTGTGCTGGCCGAAATTGGCGCGGTCGTGGGAACCCACATCGGCCCGGGTGCACTTGGTTTCACTGGTGTACGTAAAAATAAATAAGGGATCAGGGGTCAGGGATCAGGGGTCGGGGCTGAACATCCATAGCCTTGCCTCTGATCCTTCATCATTATAAACGCTGCGTTTCTGTGTTCGCTAGTAGCGCTCTTTTGATTTTGCCTTTTGCCTTTTGCGTTCTGCCTTCATCCCTCATAATTCATCCTTCATCCTTAACCACAGCGACTTAAGTCATAGCTAGTCGTGCTATAATCGTTCTAAATAGCACAACAAGATTGCTCAATGGTGCGCGACACTCGCATCATTGTTATAGGAGCGCATAGCACCATGGGCTTGTTTGGGAAACGGGCGGATGCGCCAACACAAGAGGCAGTCTTGGCTGCCCTTGCAACGGTGCAAGAGCCAGAACTCGGCGGCAATTTAGTTGCCCGCAAAATGATCAAAGAGCTTAACATTGATGGCGGACGGGTTGTTGTTTTGGTCGATCTCACCACGCCAGCATGTCCATTCAAGGAACAACTGGCCAACGATGTTCGCGCAGCTTTGGCACAAGTGCCGGGCGTAAGCGAAGTCGAGGTCGATTTCACCGCGACCGTGCGGTCATACAATGGGATTCCCGATAAAGCTCGGGTTCCCGGGGTTAGCCATATTTTGGCGGTAGCTTCGGGCAAAGGCGGCGTAGGTAAATCGACGGTTGCAGTCAACTTGGCAGTCGCTTTGGCCCAAGAAGGTGCAAAGGTTGGCTTGCTTGATGCCGATATTTATGGGCCAAGCGCCCCCTTGATGACTGGCGCACGTGGCAAACCAGGCATTACCGAAAATCAAAAAATTGCCCCGCTCGAAGCGCACGGCATCAAAATCATTTCGGTGGGCTATTTTGTTGATGATAGCCAGCCCTTGGTTTGGCGTGGGCCGATGATTTCATCGATGTTGCGCCAATTTTTGTTCGAGGTTGATTGGGGCCATCTCGATTATTTGATCGTCGATTTGCCACCTGGCACTGGCGATATTCAACTCACATTGGCGCAATCGATTCCACTTTCTGGCGCGGTTGTGGTAACGACACCGCAAGATGTAGCCCTTGCTGATGCGATTAAAGGCGTTGAGATGTTCCGCAAGTTGAATGTACCCATCTTGGGGATTGTCGAGAACATGAGCTACTTTATTGCACCTGATACTGGCAAGCGCTACGACATTTTTGGTCATGGCGGCGCTCGAACCGCTAGCAGCAAATTGGGTGTACCATTCTTAGGTGAAATACCTTTGGGCATGCCAATTCGCGAAGGTGGCGATACTGGCCAACCAGCGGTTACCCAAAGCGCCAAAGATGCCTATGCTGATTCGTTCCGCGATGTTGCTCGCACTTTAGCAGGCCGCATCAGTATTGAAACCATGGTGGCGGCCTAGCGCCTTGCCACTGGCAACGCTTCAATGACGCATGGCTGCTGCTATGCGTCATTGTTGTCTGAAAGAGCAAGCCGATGATGCCGATAGAATTGTTGGAACAACCTCAAACGCTGCAAACCCGTAGCAACGCCCCAGCCCACGATGCCCACGGGCGGCGGATTAATTACCTGCGGATTTCATTAACCGATCGCTGTAATTTTCGCTGCTTTTACTGTATGCCTGAATGGGGCATGCAATTTGCACCCAAGCCGGAACTGCTCACCAATGCTGAGTTGATTCGTTTGGTACGGATTATGGCTCAAACTGGCTTTGAAAAAATTCGGCTGACTGGTGGTGAGCCAACTTTGCGCCGCGATTTGGTCAGTCTAGTCGAGGCGATTGCCAATACTCCAGGCATTCGCGAAGTTTCGATGACCACCAATGCTTTATTATTGGCTCCGATCGCTCAGCAATTGGCCGATGCTGGCCTCAAGCGGGTCAATATCAGTATCGATTCGCTCAACCCCGAAAGCTTCCGCAAAATCACGCGTGGCGGCGATTTGGCACGAGTTTGGGCTGGCATCGAAGCCGCTGAGCAGGCTGGGCTGACTCCATTAAAACTCAATTGTGTGGTTGTGCGTGGAGTCAATGATCATGAGGTGCTTAATTTGGCGCGGCTGACGATCGATAAACCTTGGCAAATGCGTTTTATCGAAGTAATGCCCTTGGTTGGCGTAGCCGATGTTGCCGATAATGGAGTTGTGCCCAGCAACCAATTAATCGCACAAATTGAGGCTGAGTTTGGCCTCGATTTTCTTGGTTGGTATGGCGCTGATCCGGCTCGCACCTATCAAATTCCTGGGGCGCAAGGCAAAATTGGCTTTATTAGCTCAATTAGCGACCCGTTTTGTGCCACTTGCAACCGCATGCGGCTCACCGCTGATGGCAAATTACACCTGTGTTTGCTGCGCGATAATGAGCTTGACCTCCGAGCAGCCCTGCGTGGTAGCAGCAGCGACGAAGAGCTAGAAGCCTTAGTTCGCCATGCAGTTTGGATCAAACCATGGGGCCATGGCCTACCTGATGGAGTTAAGCCAACTGTTCGCGGCATGTCGGAGTTAGGTGGTTAAGCGTGTAGCAGAAGGAAACCCCAATGCCAACAGCATTACGCATCAGCGCCAACGAATTGGTCAGTACCGATCAGAGCACGACATTTGGCTATGTTTGCCATTTTGAAAACAACCGTGAATGGTGGTTGCCAGTCACCCATACCCAACATCTCAGCGGCGAAGGTGTTGGCGCAGTGTATGAGGAGCACGCCAAAGTTGCGGGCATTCCCATGAAAATGCTGTTGAAGGTGTATCACTACAACCCACCACAGCAAATCAAATTCACAATTAGCTCAGCATTAATGCAATCGGATATGGATTATCAATTTTTGGTTGAGCCAACCGGCACGCGGATTATCATTAGCACAGCGATTAATTTCAAATGGTTTTTACGCCCATTTGCCCCACTCATGCGTTCAGCCTTAATCAAAGAGGCTAGCCAGCATTTGGGGGTACTCAAAACCGTTTTGGCCCAAAAATTCAGCCAATCAATCAACAAATAAGCTCAATTGCTGCCTAAGTTGTAGCAACTTTATGGTATGCTATACAAAACTTAGACGCTGAGGTCAACATTGTTGCTCAGCGTTTTTTGTTGTTGAAAGGATAACAGCGCAATGGCGCGGACTGATCAATCGAATGAATCGGAAGTTTTAGCAGGCAGTAGTCGGGTTTTACGCTTCGCCTATTGTGTACTGGCAATCTCGGCTGGTGCGCGTGCCTTGTTCCAGGTTGCCACCAAATTCTATCAAGCACCCCTGGCCTATGGTTTAACAACCGTAGCAGCATTAATTTATTGGGTCGCCTTTTTGGGGTTTGGGCGACGCTCACCTCAAGCTTGGCGCATAACCTTGGGCGTATGTGCAATTGAACTTTTAGGCGTGATCACGGTTGGCATTTTGACCTTGATCGAACGCGATTGGTTTCCGAAAGATACTGTTTGGAGCGATTTTGGGATTGGCTATGGCTTTACGCCATTATTATTGCCAATCGCTGGGCTGTGGTTATTGCTTCGCCAAGAAACCCGCCAAGCCTATGGGGTCGCCAATAAACTCTGAACAGCAGCAACAACGGCA
Organism: Herpetosiphon gulosus; assembly: GCF_039545135.1. Lineage (NCBI taxonomy): Bacteria > Bacillati > Chloroflexota > Chloroflexia > Herpetosiphonales > Herpetosiphonaceae > Herpetosiphon > Herpetosiphon gulosus. Next base: position 65,624 of record NZ_BAABRU010000021.1, read on the forward strand.
GGCCATTCACGACTCGATGGATCGATTAACTCAAAGTGATGGGCGTTTGGCAGCGGCACCAAACGCGCCTCATCACCAGCAGCCAGCGCCTGCTCAACATAGCTTTGGCTGATAGCGAAGGGCACTGGCCCATCATCAGTTCCATGCAACACAATTTGCGGCACATGCAAGGGCAATAAGGCAGCAGGCGAAGCGTCATGATAGCGTTCGGGATAGCTCTCCGGCGAGCCACCCAATAGTTCTTGTACCGCTTGCTGGCTTAGACGGCGCTGATCAGCCAAGGCCAAATCGGCCACACCTGCCAAGCTCACAACCCCTTTTAATGGTAGCGGTTGGGCTTGCCATAGCAGGCTAGTTGAGGCCAATTTAGGCCGCGCCGCCAGCCATAAGGCTAAATGACCACCCGCCGAATGGCCCAAACTAATGACCCGTTGTGGATCAAGCGGATAGTGCTGGGCCAAGCTAGGCACAAAATCGGCAGCTTGGGCAACATCTAAAAAGGTATTTGGCCAGCCACCAGCATTGCCCACTCGCCGATACTCGATATTCCAAGTAGCGTAGCCCAAGGCTGTCAGGGCTGCACAGACATGCCCAATATGTTCAAGATCATAGCGTGCTCGCCAAAACCCCCCATGGACAACGACGACCACTGGGAATGGCCCGATTCCTGGCGGTAAGCGCAAATCAGCAAATTGAAGCGGCTCAGATCCATACCAAATCCGCTGATCAGCAGGCGGCGCAGCCTGTGCCAAAATCGAATCACTCATCATTTGTTCCTAATTATTAAAAAATACATAGTTGTTAATAAAGTTTTAAAGGCGAATAGGACTGTTGGCCTATGGTCAATCCAGCCCTAGCATAGCACGATCTACCCATTATTTCCATGGAACTGCCACGTTTGCAGTCAAGAGGAGTGTCTAGTATGGTTATTCGAAGGATGATGTTTGTTTTGCTGGTTATTTTTAGCTTGAGCACTGTTTCGGCAAAGCCGCTTGAAACGCCCACTGCTGAGCCACTCGACGCAGCAAGCCCCGCTAGCCCAGCCGCCACCAATGCCTACACAATGCGGGCTGGATTTCCGGCGACCAAGCCCAATGGCTCATATTTTTCCTCACCAACCGTCGTTGATTTATTTAAAGATGGCTCACCCGAGATCCTTTCAGCAGATGCCACAGGCTGTATTTGGGGCTACAACATTTACGGCCAATTGCTGCCTGGCTTCCCATGGATGACTGGCGGCGCGTGCGCCAATACCCCACGGATCAATGGTTCGTTGGTAGTCGCTGATATCAACAACGATGGCCTGCTGGAAATTGTGGTTGGTACACGGGGCAAGGGGACGAATGCAGGTCAACGGGGCAAAGTCATTGTCTATCAACGCAATGGGGCAATCTTGAGCGGCTGGCCCAAAGAAATGGAATGGGCCTATATCACCAACGGCAACTTCCCCGAGGTGGTACACGTAGCTGTCGCCGATATTATTGGCGATAGCAAACTTGAAGTGATTGCCACCACCACCAACGAGGCTGGCAGCAATACCAACTTTGCGCCCAATGTCCACGCTTGGTATTACACCGGCAATGCCGTCGCTGGCTATCCCCAAAGTGCTGAAAAGGGTTCGGGTATTTGGGGTCACCCTGCTTTGGCCGATATCGATAATAACGGCTTTTCAGAAATTCTGGTGGGCCGCGATGAAATCTATTTCTATCGCTATAACAATAATGGCACCCAATATAGTGGCTGGCCAATTCGAACCTATACAAATATTAATCAAACCACTTGGAATGTCCATGATTATATGGAATTTACCCGCTCTGGGCCAGCAGTTGCCGACTTGGATGGCGATGGAAGTTACGAGATAATTGCCGCTGGTAAAGTGCGCACACCAGATGGCTTACCGAATAACAACTATGATCCGCAAATTGCTAGCGCGGTTTTCGTGACCGAGCCAGATGGCACCCGCCGCACCGGCTGGACAGATGCCAAACGCGCTGGCGCACCCTTGGATGTCAACTTCACTCCCAATAATCCAATTGTGGTTGCTGATTTGGATAGCGACGGTAAAAAGGAATTTGTGGTAACGTTTGATGATGGTACGATTCGCGCATATCGCGAAAACGGCACGCAAATGTGGTCATATTTCTATGCTGAGGAACCCGTTGCAGGTGCGCCAACTCGCAAAGTATTTGGCAGCGAAGTGGTGATTGCCGATGTTACAGGTGATCGCAAGCTCGATATCGTCTTTGGTACCTATGCATTTGATCGGGTTTATGCAAGCGTTGTGGGGCTATATGCGCTTGATGCCCGCAATGGAGCCTTGCACGCAGGCTTCCCACTGAGCTTGCCCAACGAAGGCACGGCCAGCGATAATAGTGCTGGATCGCAGAAAGGGATTCAAGCAGCTCCAACCATCTCCGATCTCGACAACAATTGCTATCTTGAAATTTTGGCGCATAGTCGGGCTGGCAATATTTATGTTTGGGAAACCCCAGGCCGCAATTTGCCTGAATTAATGCCTTGGCCGATGAGCCGCCAGAACTTGCAGCGCACCGCATGGGTCAAAAACCCACCAGAACCACGCCAACAAGTATTTGCCCCCGAGCAAATTCAAGGTGGCAATTTCAATGTCTATCTGCCAATGACCCGCATGGGTTGCGATTTCTAAAATTATTGTACGAGCAGGGATGGTCGCAACCATCCCTGCTTTGTTAATTATTGCAATGGTAGATTTGGATCAATCTTGTAGCTCTGAACAATTCGCAAAAGATCTGGTTGCAAAGCCTCAAACTGCTCCAACGGCACTAAAATCTGAATGATGCTAATATAGTTACCATCACGCCGCACGTAGCCATCGCCACTCATCGCCAGCAAGCTTTGCTCATCAATAAAACTATAGGAAACATAGGTGTTGCCATCGGCTTGTAGCACTGGCTGATCGATATTAAACTCCGACGATTGCCCGACAATTTGGCTAATAAAATCATTCAAAAACTCAGCTTGGTCGCCAATTAAATTCTGGCTATCATCAACCACCAACAACTGAATAAAAGCTTGCTCAGCGGGATCAACCCAAAAGAGCAAATTATTACCAGCATCGACACTATCACGCATTTGCCAATCGTCGGGTACATCGATCGCAAAGGCTTGGGTGGGGTTGGTATAGGTTTTCAAGCCTTTAATTTCGATAAAGGCTGTGCTATTACCTGGAACGTTGCCCAAATCGGCCACAGTTGGGGTTAGGCGTGGGAGCGGGGTAAATGTCGGGGGAATCGTGGAGGTAAGGGTTGGCTGAACCAAGGTTGGCTCAGGGGTTGCCGTGTTTACTTGGGCAACCACTTGCGTTGTGGGAACCGATGTGGCTGTCGCGCCACCACAGGCGACCAAGCCACAAACCAACAGAAAATAGCTAATCAACCGCATAGATGCTCCTTCGACCAAATCGGTCGGCTCAATGACGGTCTAGAGTGTACTCGATTTTAGCTTAGACAAATTCGCCGCGCTGCCAACGCGCCCATTGTTGCAATTCTTCATAATAATCAGCAACACAAGCAATCCCCGCCTGAATCCCATCATCAAGGTGCAGTAAATCGGCCATGCTCATGCGATTTACATCGGGGCTAAAGAGTAAATCGGGCGGGGTTTCGCGCAAACGTTGCAAGGTAATTTGATGCACCATAATCCCAATTGCGCGTTCAGCTAGCGCCAATTGGGTCAGCGGAACCCAGCGTCGCCACGAAAACAGGCTACTTTGGGCGGCGTTGCTCACCTCAAATTGATCGAATTCGCCAATCAAATTGACGGCAATCACTCGTTCGGCCCCAAGTTGGCGGGTTATATCAATTGGCAAATTATTGCGAATGCCACCATCGGCCAAAATATATTTACCGATGCGGCGAGGTGGAAACACCCCAGGCACTGCCGCACTCGCCAAAGCCGCTTCAACCAACGAGCCACGTTGCAACACCACCTCATGACCAGTCACCAAATCGACAGCCACCGCCGCATAGGGTATCGGCAAATCTTCGATCAGTTGATCGCCCAATAATTCACTGAGCACTCCGGCCAATTTTTCCGAGCCAATCAAGCCCCAACTCGCCGGATCAAGGCTGAGAATTCGGCGCAACGGCGTGGCACGAAAGGCTTGCTCAATCGTCGTGGCATTGTAGCCTGCCGCCACTACTGCCCCAATAATCGCCCCAATGCTGGTTCCAGCCACCATATTTGGTTGGATGCCAACCCGCTCTAATTCATGGAGCACACCGATATGGGCACTGCCCTTGCCACCCCCACCACCAAGACATAAACCAATCGTGCGTTGCATGACCCAACTCCTTAATTAAATGACGCGCTGCGTTAGAGTATAACAGGAATGCGCAAGAACATAGAGCATAGAAGAGTAGGGCTATTGTCTATTGGCTATTTGTAATGGTTTATCGCGTTAACAACGGCCAGCATGCCCTCACCCCCTGACCCCCTCTCCCGCACGCGAGGCGAGGGGGAACCACTCCAGGCGTGCTCCCGCCTGCCGCCGTGGGAGAGGGGCTGGGGGTGAGGGCACGAGCACTGGTTGCCAACCCAATGAACCATTACAGCTATTGACTATCGGGGATGTATTGGAATATCAAAAATCGATAGCCTATAACCTTGTGAACTTACGGTTTGAAATAGAAATTTTTACTATTCACGCCGCGTCTTGATGCTGAGCAATGATGGCTATTGGCTTGGGGCTATTGGCTATCGGAGACGCATTAAACGATCAAAAAGCTATAGCCTTCAGCCTATAGCCAATAGCCATCATTGCTCTTGGCGGTTTCAAAAAATCGCTAGCGATTATGCATCGCTTACAGTACACTTTCGAGTAAGAGCTTAATTAAAAGGAGCAACACTATGTCAAGCGCAATTTTATGGATTTCAATCGCGGTCGTAATTGGCTTGATGCTTTGGAGTTGGAGTAAGCGCTCCGAACGGCCCAGCAGCATGATCAACTTCAATCAATCACCAATTAATCCAGCTCAACCATCAAGCTTCAATTCAGCCAAACTTGATCAAGCCCAAATTCAGGTGTTGCTAAGCCAAGGCAAAAAGCTTGAGGCAATCAAACAAGTTCGGCTGCAAACTAGCCTCGGCTTGAAAGAAGCTAAAGATTATGTCGAAGCAATCGAGCGCGGCCTAAGCCCGATCAGCCCAGTGGTGGTTGAGCCAACAGTGCAGCAACTACCAGAGGATTTGATGCGCGAAGCCCAAATTATTGCTCAGCAAGGCAATAAGATTAAGGCGATTAAACTGGTACGGCAGGCCACCAACTTGAGCCTGAAGGAAGCGAAAGACATGGTTGATAGTTGGTAAGCACAAAACCACGCTGGGCCAGAATCCAGCGTGGTTTTGAGGCATGGTTGCGTCAAGGCGACGCGAGGAGATCCGACAAGCTAGGCTTGTCCGCTGATCAGGCGTTTTTGGCACGCACGGCTAAGGCATGCTCAATTGCCCAAATTGATTGTGGTCGCATGTACATGCTGGCACGGAAGGTACGTTCGATACCCCATGCTTCTGGCGTGCGGAACCACAATCCAAGTTCGTTATAGGTGGCGTTATAGGCTCCCCAAGCGGTTTGCCAGCCTTCAAGATCAAGCCCTTCTTGCAGCATCATGGCCGCAATCGCGTAGGTCGTGCCGCTCCAAACTTCGCTGGCTTGGTTCGAGCTGGTATCAACCGTACCATCTGGATGCATGCCGTTGACCGCACCCAATGCGCCGTTGGCATATTGCATGACATTGAAGCGATAAACCGTTTGCAAGGCCGAGCGAATCATCTCGTGGGGAGCAACCGCTGGCAAGCCAATTGCGCCTGCATACCATTGGCCCACCAATTGATCGGCCATAATCACTTCGCGCAAATCGGTATCAGCGGTGTGATAACGGAAATAAGTGCCATTCCAAAGCTTGGTTTCAAAACTTTGGCGGGCTGCCGCCAGCCATTCGCTCCAAGCAGCGGCTTGACCATGTTCACCCATGCGTTGGGCCAAGCGAATCGCTGCTTCCAAGGCACAAATCAACAAGCTAGCAGAATAGCTGGCCGCGCCGCTCATGGCCCAGGTATCATAGGTTTGGTCGGCTCCGCTATGGTCAAGCAAGCCATCGCCATCGCTATCGAATTGATGAACATATTCCAAAGCAGTTGGAATCGTGTCCCAAGTCGCTTCCAGCATGGCCTGATCGTTCCACAAGCTCACATCGCGATAAATTCGCAAAATATACTTGAGGTTGAGATCTTTCCAGTTATTGATATCTTGAAAGTCGTAGGCATTGGTTTTGATTAATGGTTGCTCTTTGGGCGCACCAAGATCATGCGGCAATGCCCCAGCGGCCTTGCGAATCGCTGGAACTTGAGTTGCCACAATTGTTACAACCGTATCATCAGCATCGTTGACCGTCTTGGAGAAGGCCAAAATTTCGCCACGTTCAAGCTCTGGCCACAGGGCAAAGATGCTCCACGAGCTATAGAACGACACATCGAGCGTGCCATAGAAGGGATAATCGTAGCATTCGAGGTAGCTGAACAAGCCCACAGCATCAGCCGCAGGCTCCGGCTCGCCAACCGCCCGATCAACCCACAACGTCCCACCATCAACCAAATAATAGAGTTCGTTAAAAAGAGCAGATTTATACCAGAGTGGCCGTTGATCATCATTCAGAATTGGGTTTTGCCAAGCTTCAATTGCCTTGCGCCAAGCATCGGCATTGGTCAAACTAGCAACCGCCAAGGCTTGAGCTTGATCGCCGTTCGTGCCCCAGAAATGGGTATAGCGCTTGTACCAGCGGCTTTCATCAGCAAACTCGACGATTGGGAAATCCCATGCGAGGCTGAAGGGAAGCACGGCACTAGCACCAGGTGCTAATTCAAGCGTGACAGCAATCGCCGTTGCGCTACGTTGATCAGCAGCAACCTGTTGGCTGGTTGGATATTCGGCTAATTGACCATCACTAGCAAAATCTTGCCACAGCGCGGCAGCATCTTGCGCAACATCCCAGCATGTCCATTGGCTGACGCTAGCCGATTCTGGTGCTTGCACCGCCCAAGCCCATGTGCCATTATGGCTGCTCAAGGCTTGATCGCTGGATTGGGCCAAAGTTACGCCAACGCTGTTGCCATCGTTCCAAGCGTTGTGTTGACGTTGCAAGGTTAAGCCAGCAGCTTCGACCGCACGGGTATGTTCCCACGTCAGCATTAATCCCAAGCGAACAGTTTCGCTGCCACGGTTGGTTACGCGCCACGTAAACACACCAACTGGAAAGCTACTTTCCTTGAGATTACCTGCCAAGACTGGTGAAAATTGCTCTTGCACCAATTCGAGCGGCCAATCGGGGTGTTGATAATCGAACCAAGCGCGGGGAAAAAGCGCATGATAATTGCCAGCGCCAACTGGATAATTCCAGTTCCAAGTGCTCAATTCATCAGTATCTGGTTGGGTCGTGCATAAGACTTGGGCGGCTTGTTGACTAGCAGTTTGCCAGAAAACACTCCATTGATTCGGCCAAACGCTGCGATGTATGTGTTTGCCAACCTCTAAATGCCAGCGTGACCAATCGCCGCGAAAGTTGCGGCCAATCGCCCCACTGCCCATGCCACCAATTGGCAAACCATGAAAGACTCCATCGTCAATAATCGGCCCATGATCGTGGGCGGCAATCGCCGCATTCGGATAATCGAGGCCAAGTGGGCGTTGCCACGCAGCGAGAGGAATTGAGGGATGGTGGCGTTGTTCGGTCATGATCCTGTGCTCCTATGTTTGGGTGCTGTGCCCAAACACTGATCGATACAGATACAAAACGGCGTGCAGACCTCAGCAACGCCAAAGTCTACACGCCTTTGTTCTGGTTGTTGAGAAAATAAATCTATTTGACTGCGCCAGCGGTGAGGCCAGCGATAAAACGCTTTTGCAACAGGAAGAACATCGCGGCAACTGGCAGAATAATCACCACCGACGCTGCCGAAAGCAACTCGTAGCGATTTTGCGAGCCAGCCACCCCCGTGAATTGGCGAATCCCGACCGGAATCGTTTGAACGTTCAAAACCCATGCAAACAACAATTCGTCCCATGCAGTCAAGAACACAAAGATCGCGGTTGAAATCACACCTGGGCCTGCCAATGGCATAACGATATAGACAAAGGCTTGGAAGCGAGTTGCTCCATCGACCATGGCCTGTTCTTCCAAATCTATTGGAATCGTCGCAAAGAAACTGCGCTGAATCCAGAGCGAGATTGGCAAGAAGAACCCAACATACAGCACAATCGCGCCAAAATTGGTGCCAATCAAGGGAATTCCAAGGTTATTTTTCATCCAAAGGAAGGTCATATACAACGGAATCAGGAACAGCGTGCCAGGCACTAATTGGGTTCCCAAAATCGCCATACTCAACCCACCAGCACCCGGAAAGCGGAACCGTGCCAAGGCATAGCCCGACATCGATGCCAAAATCGTGACAACCAGTGTGGTAATGCCACAAATAATTAAGCTATTGCTGAAATAGGTACCAAACTTAACCCGTGTCCACATCTCGTTATAATTTTCAAATCGCCAGTCGCTTGGAAAGAAATTACTGCCAACTGCGAACTCTTCGCGCGATTTGAACGAGCCAACCACCAAGAAGATAATTGGCAACAACATCAAGGCAATGATCACCAGCAATAAGATATCGCCACCACGATCAAGTAACCATGCTTTATAGTTAATGGTTGCGCGTGCAGGTCGGGCCGATTCGGCCTTTTTACTGAGCGAAACACCCATAAACGGCCTCCTTATTCAGCCCGCAAGCTATCGCGAAATGCACGATACCAAATGCCAACAAAGACCAACAGCATGCCCATCAGGATCACTGAGGCTGCCGAACCAAATCCATATAAGTGGCGTTCCCACGTTTGGCGGGTAATTGCTGGTACGAGCAAGTCGGCGTATTCGCCTGCGAAACCGGTACCACCGCCAAACATTTGCACAGCGATATTATAGCCACCATAGAAACCATTAATCAAGCCAAACAACACCTGGGTTCCGGCAATCGGCTTAATCAGGGGCAAGGTAATGTGGCGAAAGCGCTGCCAACCGTTGGCTCCATCGAGCGAAGCCGCTTCGTAGAGGTCGGTTGGAATCACCTGAATTGCCGCGAGGAACATAATCGTTGTGAAGGGTAAACCCCGCCAAACCGTGGCAATTACCAAGGCATACAACGAGTTAGGGCCAATCAACCAAGTAATTGGGGTATCAACGATATTCAAGCCAAGCAAGATTTTATTGGCAAGGCCACCTTGTTCAAGCCAAATAAAGTTGAAAATTGTTCCGGTTACAAAGGTTGGCACGACCCACGGCAACAACACAAGGGTGCGGGCAATCCCACGCCAGCGGAATTCACGATTCAGCAACATGGCCAGAATCAAACCCAAGCCGAGTGTGCCAATATTGGTCCAAATGGTATAGACTAATGTATTTGAGGCAGCATTAATTAGGCCAGTTACCCGCGAGCTTGCGCCAGCTTCGCCAAGCCCAAAGATCGCGTTGAAGACTTCGATGTAGTATTTTAGCCCAACGAATGGTGCTCGAAGATAGAGGGTTAAGGTTGTAAGGCGAACATCGAGGAGTGAAAGATACAACCCTTGGACAATCGGAATCAAGTGCACAACCATCATCGCCACAAAGGTTGGAGCGATAAATTTATATGCTAGGCTGTTTTGCCGAATCCGTTGCCAGAGTGAGAGTTTATTTTTTTTTGGTGCCAGAGCCATAAACGTCGCTCCATTGCGTGGATGCAGTGGTGGACGTGGCGCAGAGAGCAAACACCCTGCGCCACGACACTCGTCCGATTAGTTACCCAACAATTCGTTGACAGTTTGAGCAGCTTGATCCAAGCGGGTCTTGACAGCTTCAGGGCTGACTGGACCGCCAGCGGTTGCTACATCGTCCCAGAGTGAACCAAGTTGTTCGTTGAGAACGCTCTCAACTTGACCCCATTCAGCGATTGGAGCTGAGGTTTTGCCCTTAGCAGCAGCTGAGATGAAGACGCTATACAAGGCATCGCTGGCGATGCTAGCATCGGCTTGAGCAGTCTTGGTTGCTGGCAACATCCCGATGGCTTGGCTGTAGCGCAATTGTGATTCGTTAGCAGCCAAGAATTGAACGAACTTGACAGCGGCATCGGCGTTTTCGCAGCTCTTCAAGATGGCCAAGTTGCTACCACCAACGAAGGTGTATGAGCCACCAGGACCAGCTGGGAATTCGGCATAGGCCAAGTTGTCGGCCACGGTGCGGTTAGCCCAGCCACCAGCGTCGGCAGCAGTGCGAGCATTGCTGATCAACCATGGGCCAGTGATCGCGCTGAAGGTGCGGCCATCGCCAAAGCTGGCATCAACTTGGGCTGAGTTCAATTCCAAGGTGTTGGTAACGGTCAATTTGCTGCTGTAGAGGTTAGCAAATTCTGAAACCCCAGCCACAGCTGCTTCTGAGTTGAAGGTTGCTTCGCTGAGATCGCTGCTCAACAAATCACCACCGCTGTTCCAAATCCACATTGAGCTATTTTGCCAAACGTTCCAGTCGTTGCGGCCTGGGAAAGCGATCCCAGCAACGTCAGGATTTTGTTCTTGGATAGTAGCCAAGGTAGCCTTGAAGCTGGTCCAATCCTTGAAGGCTTCTTCTGGCTTCAAGCCAGCTTTTTCCAACAAGTCTTTGCGATAGGCCAAAGCGCGAACATCAGCAAACCATGGAATCGAGAACGTGCCTTCCATACCTTGCAATTGTGAGGTTGCCCATGAAGCGGCGACAAAGCTATCGCTGCCACCCATGGCGGTGATTTCTTCTGCGGTGAATGGGCGTAAGCCACCCATTGCAGCAAAGGTTGGGTTCCAGGTCGTACCCAATTGGGTCAGACATGGGCCTTCACCACCTTGAACTGAGGTTTGGATGCGTTGGAAAGCTGCACCCCAGTCGAGCATTTCTGGCTCAACGTTAATGCCAGGGTTAGCTTTTTCGAAGGCATCGATTTCAGCTTGGATGGCATCAGCTGGAGCAGCACCGTTAGGCATGTGCCACAGCTTCAAGGTAACAACATCGCCACCAGCTGGCTCAGCGGTCGCTGGTTCAGCAGTTGCGGCAACTTCGGTTGGAGCATCAGCAGCAGTTGGTTCAACTTGAGCCGCAGTAGTTGCGGTGGCGGCTGGAGCAGTCGTTGCTGTGGGAGCGGTCTCAGCTCCACCACAAGCAACCAAGATCATTGAAATCAGAGTTAAGAGGCTTAGCCAAGTAATAAACGGACGGCGTGAGCGTTGCATACGAATCCTCCTTGATTCCGGCGTTGAGTGAGTTGAACAACTATGTCCATTCGAACTCATTTGGGATCGCTCCCAAAAACTCCCGTGTTCGACAGACCATACGATCTAGTGAATCCGTGGGTGCTGTTTAGGCGACCCGTGGCCCGCACGATTGGCGTAAGACTAACGAAGGTGAGAGACGGATGTGTTGCTGGAGCGGTGGTCGCCCTTCGAGATGGTCAAGCAACATCGTGGCGGCAGTACAACCAAGCTTCTGAATTGGTTGGTGAATTGTCGTCAGGGCGGGGGTTGTATAGGCCGCGCCTGGCACATCATCAAAGCCGATCAGCGAAATATCGTGGGGAGCATGTAACCCGGCCTCGTAAATAGCCCGTAAGGCTCCTAATGCCATGGTGTCGCTGGCCACAAAGACAGCGCTTGGTCGCTGTTCGAGGCTAAGCAATTGGCGCATTGCAGCATAGCCACCCTCTTGGGTAAATTCGCCCTCGATCATCAACGAATGCTCGATGGCAACGCCTGCTTGCAATAACGCTTGCTTATAGCCGTCACGGCGATCAATGGCGGTTTTCATCTGCAGTAGGCCTGTAATCGCCCCAATCCGTCGATGGCCAAGTTGCAATAAATGGCTGACTGCTAGCACTGCCCCGGCCCGATTTGCCACGTCAACGGTATACATTGGCTGCATATACGGGTGTTCGCCGATTAAGACCAACGGCATTTGGTCGTTAATCAGCAAGGGTAACACTGGGTCATCAATATCGCTTGAAAGCATCAACAGACCGTCGGTCATCCGACTGCGTAATACCCGCTGATAGAAATCCCGTTCTTGGGTTCCGGTCACCATCGAAAGCATCACCGAATAATCCCGCTCAGAACAGGTTTCGGTAATTCCTTGGATAATTAATGGGAAGAATGGGTCAGTGAAGATAATTGCCGAGCTGCGTGGGATCAACAGGGTCACCACATTGGTTCGGCGGCTTGCCAGACTACGAGCGGCTGCCTGCGGAACGTATTCTTGTTCGCGAATAACTTCCAACACCCGTTGTCGCACTTCGGGCCGCACGCTGGGATGATTGTTGATTACCCGCGAAACGGTCGAGCGTGAAACATTAGCAAGTTGGGCTATTTGGCGAATCGTGAGTTGTTCCACGGCGAAACCCCACAAACTGATTTAAATTACTTTGGAACCGGTCTCAGAAGTCTTGGGGAGAGAATAAAAGATCTTATGTATTTTGTCAAGCAGTTGTTTTCTGAAAATGCTCTCTAGCTCTCTTAATAGGTATGTAGTAGCTGTTTAGCCCTTCAGAATAAGCTAAAGCTAAATCTAAAAACTTTTTAAAATTTACGCTTGACAAGTTGGATTGAATCATTTAGGATATTTTTACTTTCATAACAAACTGTGTTTGGGAGCGATCTCATTCCATCACTGCATCACTCTCCTCTCTCCTAGCCTCTCGGCAAGTACTAGATCTATTGGTATTGGGATCGGTCTCAATTCCAGATCAAGTCAGCCGACAGCAACCACAGTGACCATAGCCGTCCTGATGTGCCAAGCAGCACACCAGCCAATGCAAACAAAATGCCTTCAATGCAGGAAGGAGTATCCAATGATGAGTACACCGCTCGAACGTTCGAGCCGACGCTGGCGGATTCTCGCCGGATTCGTTGCTTGTTTGCTGATTGCAGGGTTAATTATTAGCCCAACCACCCCCACCAAAGCCGCCGAGCCACCTTATGCGTATGGCGAGGCACTGCAAAAGTCCTTTTTCTTCTACGAAGCCCAACAAGCTGGACCAAAACCAAGCTGGAATCGCGTTTCATGGCGCGGCGATTCGGTGCTGACCGATGGCGCTGATGTTGGTCTCAATCTCAGTGGCGGTTGGTTCGATGCAGGCGATCACGTTAAATTCGGCTTTCCAATGGCAGCTTCGGCCACAATGCTGGCTTGGGGCGCGGTCGAATATCGCGATGCCTATGCCCAAAGCGGCCAACTTGACGAATTACTGAACAATTTGCGCTTCGTCAACAACTACTTCATCAATGCCCATCCCTCACCAAACGTGCTTTACGGCCAAGTTGGCAATGGTGGCAAAGACCACGCCTTCTGGGGACCATCTGAAATTATTCACCTTGACGACCAAGCTGGCCCACGCCCATCGTACAAAATTGATGCAACCTGTGGTGGCTCGGATTTGGCTGGCGAAACCGCCGCTGCAATGGCCGCCTCATCGATGGTCTTCCGACCAACCGACCCAGCATATGCTGATACCTTGCTGGGCCATGCTCGCCAACTGTACACCTTTGCCGACACAGTGCGCGGCAAATATAGCGACTGTATCACCGATGCTACCTCGTTCTACAACTCGTGGAGCGGTTACAACGATGAGTTGGTTTGGGGCGCAATTTGGCTCTATCGCGCTACGGGCGAAGCCAGCTACCTGAGCAAGGCCGAGCAATATTATGCCAATCTCAGCACCGAGCCTCAAAGCACGATCAAATCGTATCGCTGGAGCATCGCATGGGATGATAAATCCTATGGCTGTTATTTGTTGCTGGCCAAATTGACAGGCAAACAACAATATAAAGATGATACTGAACGCTGGTTGGATTATTGGACGGTTGGCTATAACGGCCAACGCATCACCTATTCGCCGGGTGGTTTGGCTCAGTTGGATACTTGGGGAGCCTTGCGCTACTCAGCCAACACCTCATTTGCCGCCTTTGTCTACAGCGATTACATCACCGATGTCACCAAAAAAGCTCGCTACCACGATTTTGCAGTCAGCCAAATTAACTATATGCTGGGCAGCAATCCCCGCAACAGTAGCTATGTGGTTGGCTTTGGCAATAATTCACCAGTCAATGTCCACCATCGCACCGCCCACGGATCATGGACCGATTCATTGAGCAATCCAGTCAATCAACGCCATATTTTGTATGGGGCATTGGTTGGTGGTCCAGCCAAGGGTTCGGGCGATGCCTACACCGATAGCCGCAGCGACTATATTGCCAATGAAGTGGCGACTGACTATAACGCTGGTTTTACCAGCGCCTTGGCTCGGATGTACAGCGAATTTGGTGGCGCTCCACTCGCCAGCTTCCCACCAATCGAAACACCTGAAGATGAATTTTTCGTGGAAGCCAAAGTTAATGCTTCAGGCCCACGCTTCATCGAAATTAGCGGTGTGTTGCACAACCAAAGTGCTTGGCCGGCCCGCAACGCAACCAAACTTAGCTATCGCTACTTTGTTGATTTGAGCGAAGTGTTTGCTGCTGGCTATGGTTTGAGCGACGTTACGGTCAGCACCGCCTACACCCAAGGTTCAGGCGTTTCAGGCTTGAAGCAATGGGCTGGCACGATTTACTATGTCGAAATTGGCTTCGCTGGAGTCAATGTCTACCCCGGTGGTCAATCTGAATCACGCAAAGAAGTGCAATTCCGGCTTTCATTGCCAACTAACACTAACGCCCAACAATGGGACAATACCAATGACTGGTCGTTCAATGGCGTTGGCACCAGCACCGATCGGGTTAAAACCCGCCGGATTCCAGTGTATGACAATGGCGTGAAGGTCTTTGGTGATGAGCCAGGTGGCAGCAACGTAACCCCAACCGCAACCAGCTTGCCAACCAACACGGCTACACCAACCGTGCGCCCAACCAATACCGCAACCCCAACCACGGGGCCAAGCGCAACCCCAACTATTCGCCCAACCAACACTGCAACTCCAACCGTTGGCCCAAGCGCAACCCCAACCATCCGCCCAACTAACACGCCAACGGCATTACCAACCAACACACCGTTGCCAACTAACACCCCAGTCGCTGGGGCATGCCAAGTCAAGTATCGCATTCCCAACGATTGGGGCAGCGGCTTCCTTGGTGATGTCACAATTACCAATGGTGGCGCAGCGATCAACAGTTGGAACTTGACCTGGAGCTTCGCAGGCAATCAACAAATCACTAACCTCTGGAGTGGGGTGGTGAGCCAAACTGGCCAAAACGTCAGCGTCAGCAACGCTGGCTGGAATGGCAGCCTTGCCAGCGGTGGTTCAGTCAACTTCGGCTTCCAAGCAACCAACAACGGAACCAATAGCATTCCCGCAAGCTTCAGCCTGAATGGTGCAGCTTGTACGATTGCGCCATAACCAACGAATCAGCAAATCCTCGGCAATGTTTGCAGCGAACAATCCGCGCTGTTTTATGCAAGCATTGCCTGGGCTACGCTGGCTAGTTGTATGGAAATAGATAGCTCTGCCGTCGATTGGGCAGAGGTTCGCTTCGTATTGTCTCTGAACTTTTCATTTACCCAAGGAGTATGTATGTCTCGGCACTATTACGCCCGAGGGGCGATGTTGTTAGCACTGCTAACGATGATTGGTGGCCTGTTGACCACCCAGAATGCCAAGCCAACCGCCGCCGCCGCCAGCTGTGTGGTCACCTATCGCATTCCCAACGATTGGGGCAGTGGCTTCCTCGGCGATGTTAATATTCAAAATAATGGTGCAGCCATCAGTAGCTGGACGGTTGGCTGGAGTTTTGCTGGCAATCAGCAAATTACCAACCTCTGGAATGGGGTTGTAACCCAAACTGGCAATCAAGTAACGGTGCGTAACGCCGGCTGGAACGGCGCAATCGGTAGCGGTGGCGCAGTTAACTTTGGCTTTCAAGGAACCTACAGCGGTGCTAATGCCATCCCAACTGTCTTTACATTAAATGGTGTGGTTTGTGGTGAAACCAACCCAAATCCAACGGCCACTACCCCACCAACTGCAACTACCCGCCCAACCAACACTGTGGTTGTGCCAACCAACACGGCTGTGCCGCCAACTAATACAACCGTGCCACCAACCAACACGGCTGTACCGCCAACCGCGACCAACGGCCCAACGAGCACGCCACGACCAACCAATACGCCAACGGTTGTGCCACCAACCAGCACCCCAACCCAACCAGGCGATGATACCTACGATCAACGCTTCTTGGAAATGTATGCTGAGTTGAAGAACCCAGCCAATGGCTACTTCAGCCCTGAAGGTGTGCCCTACCACTCAATCGAAACCTTGATTGTCGAAGCCCCGGATTATGGCCACGAAACCACTTCTGAAGCCTATAGCTATTGGTTGTGGCTCGAAGCGATGTATGGCGAAGCAACTGGCAACTGGCAACCATTGGCTGATGCTTGGCGCAACATGGAAATGTACATCATTCCAACTAGCCAAGATCAACCAAGCAGTGGTTCGTACAATGCTAACAGCCCAGCCACCTATGCTGGCGAATGGGAATTGCCCAGCCAATATCCATCACAATTGCAAACCAATGTTTCAGTTGGCCAAGATCCAATTGCCGCCGAATTACGCTCGGCTTATGGCACCAGCGATGTCTATGGCATGCACTGGCTGCTCGACGTTGATAACTGGTATGGCTATGGTCGCCGTGGCGATGGCACCAGCAAACCATCATATATCAACACCTTCCAACGGGGCGCTCAAGAATCAGTTTGGGAAACCGTGCCCCATCCATCGTGGGAAAGCTTCAATGATGGCGGCCCCTTCGGCTTCTTGAACTTGTTCACTGGCGATGCTAGCTACGCTCGCCAATGGCGCTACACCAACGCCCCCGATGCCGATGCCCGCGCTGTCCAAGCGATCTACTGGGCAAAAGTATGGGCCGACGAACAAGGTGGCTCACCAATCGTCAATGGTTTGGTAACCAAGGCCGCCAAGATGGGCGACTACTTGCGCTATGCCTTCTTCGATAAATACTTCAAGCAAATTGGTTGTACCTCAACCTCGTGTCCAGCAGGCTCAGGCTACAACAGCGCTCACTATCTGTTGTCGTGGTACTACGCTTGGGGCGGTTCGATTGGCAATGGCGGCGGCTGGGCATGGCGCATCGGCAGTAGCCACAATCACTTTGGCTATCAAAACCCAATGGCAGCCTGGATTTTGGGCAGCCAACCAGCCTTCAAACCAGCTTCAACCAATGGCGCTCGCGACTGGAACATCAGTTTGACCCGCCAAATCGAGTTCTACACCTGGTTGCAATCAAGCGAAGGCGCAATTGCTGGCGGTGCTACCAACAGCTGGAATGGCCGCTACGAAGCAGCCCCAGCCGGAACCAGCACCTTCTACAACATGGCCTACGACGAAAAACCAGTCTATCACGATCCTGCCAGCAACACCTGGTTTGGTTTCCAAGCTTGGTCGATGGAACGGGTCGCTGAATATTACTATGCTTCAGGCGATGTCAAAGCCAAAAACGTGCTCGACAAGTGGGTAACTTGGGCTTTGGTCAACACCACCTTGACCAGCAATGGCAGCTATGAAATTCCCTCAACCTTGGCTTGGACTGGCCAACCAGCTACGTGGAACGCCAGCAACCCAGCCGCGAACACCAATTTACACGTCACGGTTGTCGATAAGACCCAAGACGTAGGTGTTGCCGCTGCCTATGCCAAGACCTTGATGTACTACAGTGCTGCTACCAAGCGCTATGGCACGCAACACGTCGCTTCACAAACCATGGCCAAAGAATTGATCGACCGCATGTGGTCAGAGTATCGCGATGATAAGGGGGTTGCTAACCCAGAAACCCGCCGCGATTACAACCGCTTCGATGATCCTGTATCAGTGCCACAAGGCTGGACTGGCACCATGGCCAATGGTGATCCAATCAACAATTCATCAACCTTCTTGAGCATTCGCACCAAGTACGAAGATGATCCAGCCTTCCCAGCAGTGCAAGCCTACCTTAATGGTGGCCCTGCGCCAACCTTCACCTACCACCGCTTCTGGGCCCAAGCTGATATCGCAATGGCCTACGCCGAATACGATCGCTTGTTCCAGTAAGCTCTCACGATGCTCGCTAGCGCCGGCTGGCGAGCATCACTTAATAAATATTAACTCGGGACTTTTAGGCTATCCATTAAATATCTTAATAAATAGTAGACTGAGGGCGGCAGTAATTGATTGCCCGCCCTCTTTTTTCTCAGTTGTTCTTTTGGAGGTTGTTTGATGTTAAACCATCGCAAAATGTTACTGATGGTGGCGTTACTCACGCTACTGACCGTGCCATGGTGGCAATCCAAAGCTGCTCAAGGCAATAGCGTCAGCCCATTATTGTTCCCATACAATCAAGCTTCGGGCATTAGCTACAATGTGACCGATCTCACGCAGGCTTGGAACGAGTGGAAAAGCAATATGATTACCGCCAATAATGCTGGCGGCGGCAATCGGCTACGGGTGATGGGTGGGGTCGATAGCTCATCGACCGTCTCCGAAGGCCAAGGTTATGGCATTTTGTTTGCCTCGCTGTTCGATGACCAAACCACCCTCGATGGGTTGTGGTTGTTCACCCGCGATCACCTCGACCCCAACGGTTTGATGCACTGGCACATTGGCAATCCTGGTCAATTACGCGGCAGTTATGCCGCCACCGATGGCGATGAAGATATTGCCCTCGGTTTGCTCAACGCTTGTATCAAAGTGCGCAAGGGCGTTTGGCCAAATAGCAGCAATGGTTTAGATTATTGTAGCCTTGCCACCACCATGATCAATAACATTTACACGTATGAAGTTGATCACCCAGGTTCATCGCCAGTGGCAGGCTTGCCCAGCAACCCAGGCAACGAATTATTGCCCGGCGATGGCTGGAATTTGGCCCGCGATTATCCTGAAGGCATCGTCAATCTCTCGTATTTCTCACCTGGCTATTTCACGGTATTTGGTAAATTCACAGGCAAAACCAGCGAATGGGAAGCCGTCAACACCCGCAATTATGAAATTACCAACCTCGCTCAATCACGGCCAGGCAACTGCTCGAAGCTCGTGCCCAACTGGAACCAATATGATGGCGATGCCCAGTTAGTTTCGTGGCAGCCCGAAGAATATGCCTGGTGGAGCTATGACGCAGCCCGCTTTGCATGGCGCGTTGCCGTCGATAAAGCGTGGTACAACACCGCTAGCTCACGCGAAACCATGAACGAAGTTGGTGGTTTCTTCAGCAGCGTGGGCATCGAAAATGTGCAGGCTCGCTATCGAATGAACGGCACATCAGTTGATAATTATCGTGGGGTGTTCTTCGTCGCCAATGCAGCAGCGGCAATTTGGGCCGCTCCCGCAGCCCAAGCTGTCAATTGTGGCGCTGCTACAGGCACGCTCAAAACTAGCCCGCAACAAGCCTATAACATGGTTTTGACGACTAAAGATGCGCCAAATTCGTATTATGTCAATGCTTGGCGTTTGATGAGCATGTTGTTGTTGACTGGCAATTTCCCCAACATTTACGAATTGGCCAACGGTGTTACGCCAACCAACACACCTGTGCCAACCAGCGTGCCACCAACCAACACGCCACGGCCAACCAACGTACCACCAACCAGCACGCCACGGCCAACCAATACCCCAGTCACAATCACACCAATTTTGACCCCAATTCCAACTCTGACCCCGATTCCAACCACTATTCCGACTAGCGTGCCGCCAACCAATACCCCGATTGCTGGCGCATGCCAAATCAGCTATAGCATCAGCAACGATTGGGGTAGTGGTTTTACCGCCGATGTCAGCATTCGCAACAACGGCGCAGCAATC
The DNA here is from genome assembly GCF_039545135.1 of Herpetosiphon gulosus. Taxonomy (NCBI): domain Bacteria; kingdom Bacillati; phylum Chloroflexota; class Chloroflexia; order Herpetosiphonales; family Herpetosiphonaceae; genus Herpetosiphon; species Herpetosiphon gulosus. The sequence continues at coordinate 85,532 of NZ_BAABRU010000021.1, forward strand.
AACAACTGGAATGTGCGCTGGAATTTCGCAGGCAATCAACAAATTAGCAATCTCTGGAATGGAACTGTCAGCCAAACTGGCCAAGCAGTCAGCGTCAACAATGTAGGCTGGAATGGCTTCATTGGTAGTGGTGGAACTGCCAGCTTTGGTTTCCAAGCCAGCTACAATGGCAGCAACCCCAAACCAACCAGCCTTACCCTCAATGGCACAGCTTGTAGCGTCGCGCCATAGGATTGTTGGTATACTAGCCGTTGGTTTATTGCAAGGATGCAGGCAAAACTGCATCCTTGTTTTTGTGTGTAGGAGCAACCTCGATGAAGCAAGCATTCCACTCACGTTGGCTTATTTTGGTTATTTTAGTTGGCCTCGGCCTTACATTACCCCGTCAGCAATCGGCTAGCGCCAATCCGCAAGCATTTACCTTTCCCTACAATCAAGCTTCGGGCATTAGCTACAACGTGACCGATCTCACTCAAGCTTGGAATGAATGGAAAAGCGCTCAAATTACTAGCAACAACGCTGGGGGCGGCGGACGTTTGCGGGTGCTGGGTGGAGTTAGCAATAGCACCACAGTCTCTGAGGGCCAAGGCTATGGCTTGCTCTTCGCCTCATTATTCGATGATCAAGCAACCTTCGACGGTTTATGGCTATTTACTCGTGATTATTTTACCAGTCGAGGCCTGATGCATTGGCACATCGGCAATCCAGGCCAAATTAATGGCAGCGGCGCAGCCACCGATGGCGATGAAGATATCGCCATGGGCCTAGTCAATGCCTGTGTCAAAGTACAACAGGGAGTTTGGCCCGCTAGCAGCAATGGCCTGAATTATTGCACACTTGCCAGCACCATGATCAACAATATTTATAGCTATGAAGTTGATCATGCTGGCAGCAACCCACCCGCTGGCTTGCCCAACAATGAAGGCAACGAACTACTGCCAGGTGATTCATGGTCAACCGCGACCGAATATCCTCAAGGTATTGTTAATCTTTCATATTTCTCGCCTGGCTATAGCACGGTCTTTGGCAAATTTACCAACAAAAATCCTGAATGGGCCGCCGTCAACACCCGCAACTACGCCATCACCAACTTGGTGCAAGCCAAAGCAGGCAATTGTTCCAAACTTGTACCCAATTGGAATCAATATGACGGTGATGTGCAATATGTTTCGTGGCAACCAGAAGAATCGGCTTGGTGGAGCTATGATGCAGCGCGGTTTGCATGGCGCATTGCCATCGACAAGGCGTGGTACAACACCAACAACTCACGCGAAACCATGAACGAAATTGGTGGTTTTTTCAGCAGCGTGGGCATCGACAACCTGCAAGCACGCTATCGGCTTGACGGCACATCGGTCGATAATTATCGTGGGGTGTTTTTTGTGGCCAACGCGGCGGCGGCAATTTGGGCGGCTCCAGCTCCGCAAGCAGTTAATTGTGGTGCGGCAACTGCTAGCCTCAAAACCACGCCGCAACAAGCCTACAACGCTGTGCTCGCCACTAAAGATACGCCCAACAGCTATTATCCCAATGCTTGGCGCTTGCTGAGCATGTTGCTGCTCACGGGCAATTTCCCCAATTTGTATGAAATGGCCCAAAGTGGCAATGGCGGCACTGCCACCCCAACCGCTACGCTAACAATCACTCGCACGCCAACCAATACACCAACTCGTACAGCAACCACAACCCCAAGCAACACCGCAACCCGTACTCCAACTGGTACGCCTGCCACCATCACGGTCACGCCCAGTCGCACGCCAACCACTGCGCCAACAATCACCCGTACACCAACAATTGCGCCCAACTTAAATTTCCGAATGTATCTGCCATTTGCCAAATCGAATAGTTAAATACAAAACGGCGGCAGTTAGGTGGAACTGCCGCCGCTCTTCGAACTACGAATTAGGCAAGTTTGGGTTTGCGGGCTACAAAGACAATACTCGTAACAAATAGCACTAGGCTAACTCCTAAGAGTAACCAAAAACCTAAACCAGGGATAACTTCGCGTTCTTCTGATAAACCAGCCGTCAATAAACCATGGAATGCTGCAATCAGAAAACTAACAATAATACTGAATACTCCAAAAACTTTTTTACCTGTGAGGCTCAATAGTGCGAATAAACCACCAACTGCCACCGCAGCCGCAATAATCATATACAGTATCTTGCTACTTTCTGGAACAAGCCCTTTAAGATCGCTGCCAAAGGTTTGAAACACACTGATTGAGAAATCGGTTGTGGTACTTTTCAGATAGGGCAAGAATAAACCAATCAGCATCACCACACCCAAAACTGCCATCACAATCGTTGAAATCCGTCGATTAGCCATGATTACGTTCCTCCATACATATTTATCTGTTGATGTAGGCACTATAATTGGCAAATGTGTCAGTTTCTGTCACCGATTGAGCAATTAGGGTGTGAATTAGGTCACAGCTAATTTAGCGCCGTTTCAAACGACCCAAAATTCGTTGTTGCCAAACTGCGGCTTCGGGCGCACCCAAAGCACTTGAGCAGGCAAAATAAACTGCAATTGCCAGCAAGCCATTGAAAACCAACGAGCCAAGCAAACCCCATAAACTCTGAGCTTGTGGCGCAATCTGGAGCCATGTTGCCAGATCGAATAGCTGTAATTGCCAGCCTAAGCCCACGCATGCCAACATAGCTAGTGCCAAGCCCAACCAAATTGGCACTTGACCAGCCTGCGGCCAGCGCTGCCGCCCCCAACGCCGCCAAGTATAATCCAGCCCAAGCAGGCCAGCAATCAGCAAGGCATAGACTGGTGCTTGCAATACCAACACCATCGCCAACGAACTCACCAAGGTAATCAGCAAAGAGCGGCGCAATTGACCAGTCGCATCAAGATTGCCATTGCGTCGCCGCCACATCATCAGCAACAGCAGTAATTCGAGGTTATTGGTAATGCTAAATGCGCCCGCTAAGCCAATATGGCTGGTGCTATACTGGCTTAGTAGCCAGCACAAGCCGATATTCAACGCCACGGTCACCACCCCAATCACCACTGGGATCGTGGTTTCTTGGCGGGCATAAAAGCCACGAATCAGAATTTCGGCGACTCCAAAGGCGGGCAAGGCGGTAGCATACATGATCAAGGCCTGCACCACCCACAAGGTCGATTGGCTATCGAAGTTGCCGCGTTGGAAGAGCACTTGCACAATCGGCGTGGCTAGCATCATCAAGCCAGCAGCGGCGGGAATAATCGCCCATAAGACTGTACCCAAGGTGCTACGGGTGGTTTGATTAAAGCCCTCGTGATCGCCAGCAGCATCCAAGCGGCTGAGTTGCGGAAACATGACCGTAGCCAAACTGAGGGCAAAAATTCCATGCGGCAGTAACATTAAGGTCAGGGCATTGCTCAAAGCCGTGGCACGGCCATCGCCAAACAATTTAGCAAAGCTAAAAATCGCAATGGTGTTGATTTGCATCGCCGCTTGGCCAAACACCCGTGGCCCCATCAACAGGCCAATGCGGCGCAAGGCGGCATCGCGCCAGTTGAACAACACCCGATAGCGAAAGCCTGAGCGATAAAGCACAGGCAATTGACAAACTAAATAAAGCAACGCCCCCAACACCACGCCCCACGCCGCTCCTTCAATTGAAACCAGCTGCCCATTATGCTCAACCACGCTAATCGGGTGCTGTACCCAGCCAAAGCGTACCAACAACGGCCCGATCAGCACAATTCCAGCAATAATCGCCACGTTATAAATCACCGGAACCAGAGCTGGCAGCGTGAAATGATCAAGCGCATTCAGCGTTGCCATGGCCAAACCACCCAAACCGAGCAACAGCGGCGAGAGCATAAACAAGCGCACCAAATAAATTGCCAAGCCCAGTTGTTCGGGCGTATAGGTTGGGTTGAGCCAACGCAGCAAGGGGTCAGCCAGCAGCAAAATTGCCAACGATACAACACTCAGCACGGTTAATGCAGCGTTGATCACCAAATTCGCCACTTGCCAAGCGCGTTCATGAGTTTCTTTGGTATAAGCTTCGATAAAAATTGGAATAAAGGCCGTGCCCAAGGCTCCACCAATAATCACCAAATATAACAAATCGGGAATTTGAAAGGCTGTGGTATAGATATCGCTAACAATATTTGTGCCAAAATAGCTTGATAAGACCGTTTGACGCACAATGCCAATTACGCGGCTCAATAAATAGCCCAACATCACAATTGCGCTATTCAACAGGGCACTCATCGAGCGTTTACGGAATGGGCTGGGGGTTGGCGCGGGAGTCGTCGATAAGGACTCGTTGCTCATTTTGATTCTTTCTGGTATAATCCATCGTCGCGAAACCAAATTAGCCGCAGGCTGCGTGGCCTCGGCGTTTTCTTATGATACCAAACCTTCGAGGAGGTCACGTTGGCTAATACAGCTTCCGCCCGCAAACGTATTCGGACAAATGCTCGCCGCCATAACCGCAACGTCATGGTGCGCTCAGCACTCAAAACCTTGGTCAAAAAATCAGCCCAAAGCGTCAATGCCAAAAACGAAGCTAGCAAAGAATCGTTGGCAGCAGCCTTGAAGGCACTTGATCAAGCCGCCGCTAAAGGCATCATTCACAAAAACCAAGCTGCCCGCCGTAAATCACGGTTGGTTCGCCGCTTTAACATTGCTAACGGCATCGGCACACGCACCACTGTGCAATAAGCTGCGCCATTTTTAGCAATTCTCTGCAACGAAAGCCCTATTTTGGGCTTTTTTGCGTTAAGCGGATGCGAGGGGTCAGAATTCAGGAGTCCGGCACTCGTTGTCATGGTTAATGAGGTTGACAACTGCTATGCCCCGAGCCCCTCCTTCCAATGGCATTATGGGACTTAACCCAATGCCGTTCAAATAAGGCCAACAGCTCCTATTCTGCGCAGTCTCCCCAACCGAAATCCACATGCTCCGTGTCGTGTATGATCGCCTGAGCGTCTTCACGGTGCAAGGAGCCAAACGCATGCGCTTTTCCCTCCGGTCGATTCCTACGGACACCCGCCTTCCCGATGCCCTCACCGTCGATCTGTTTACCCACGTACTCCCGCCCACAAGCGTGATGCAGGCACTCACCCATGCATCACGCCGCCAACAACGCGTGCGGAAACTCTCTCACGCCAGCATGATCTGGCTTGTCGTGGCAATGCATCTGTGGTCACATCTGTCCATCGAGCATGTCTTCCAGAAATTAATCCGTGGCCTGCGCTTTATTTGGCCTGATTCCACCTTTCCCCTGCCAAGCCGAAGCGCGCTCTGCTATCGTCGCTATCAACTCGGTGCCCGTCCATTTGTGACCCTCTTCCATCAATGCTGTGTCCCTTTGGCAACCCCCGCCACGCCTGATGCCTTTCTCTTCGGTTATCGACTCATGGCCATTGACAGCACCACCGAAATTGTCCCTGATACGCCGAGGAATGAGGCGGTATTTGGTCGCATGCGTGGCTCTCGTGGAGCCAGCGCGTTTCCACAACTCCGCGCGGTGTATTTGGTCGAGTGTGGCACGCATGCAATCGTGGATGCTGGATTTTGGCCATGCCTGACCCATGAACGGGTTGGTGGCTATCGGATGTTGCGCAAACTCCAACCGAATATGCTCTTAATGTGGGATCGTGGCTTCCATTCTTATCGGATGTTTGCGCAGGCGCAAGCACGGGGTGCACAGGTCCTTGCACGGTTGTCACTCAGTGTCCGCCCCCAGATCTACGAGACCTTGGCCGATGGGTCAGCCTTGATTACGATCACACCCGTTAACCACGGTCGTCCCGTGCGGGAGGGTGGCATCCAATTACGCATGATCTCCTACCGGCTCACCGATCCGGCCCTAGGGGATACCACGACGATGCATCGTGTGGTGACGAGCTTGCTCGATCCGAGCCGCTATCCCGCCGCTGATCTCGTTTGCGCCTATCACGAACGGTGGGAGATTGCGTTGGTCATTGATGAACTTGATACCCATCAACGTATTGCGCGACAGCCGTTGCGAAGCCAGCAGCCCGTTGGGGTCATCCAAGAATTATATGGGTTATTACTGGCCCACTATTGTATTCGCACGGTCATCCATGATGCTGCGCGTACCCGCACCCTTGATC